>CAMDDY010000241.1 GCA_945893125.1 Bordetella parapertussis | reverse complement strand
TCGGTGCACGCTGGCGGGAGCGATTGCTCACGATGAGTTGCTGCTTGAGCAACAGGGATTCTGCAGCGACGGTGCGCACGCCGCCCGGGCGGAGCAGTTTTGCGATGGTTACGAACAGATGAATTGCCAAGAGGAGAAGATCGCGCATGGCTTGCACGTTATCACCGCCGCCAATCTCCGCAAGACTGCACCGCGAGGGCTATTTAAGGTAAATTTACCAATTCGCTAGGCACAGGTTGATTTGTAAATCGGCTCTTCATAAGCGTAGCTAATCACCGGCCGGAGCGAGACAGGCAAGAGGAGCCTTGTAGTGCGAAGCGGCATGTTATGATGGCAAAGTGAAGTGGTAAGGTTGAGTTCAGTTTGCCGGGCGGTCAGTGCGGTGGTTAAGTAGCATACCCCATTGTTTCTATTGTATTTATGATGGCCTGCAAAGCCGTGTACGCCGGTTCGATTCCGACCCCCGCCTCCAGCATCCGCAGTATCACGATCCTTGCCCGGGTGGTGAAATTGGTAGACACAAGGGACTTAAAATCCCTCGCGTGGGTAAAACCAGCATACCGGTTCGATTCCGGTTCCGGGCACCACATTTCGATGTTTTTTACTCCAGCCAATTATTGGAGCCTGCCATCGACGGTGACACCCGTGGTTACCAGTTCCTGGATATCGGCCTCGGCAAAGCCGGCCTCGCGCAAAATCTCCACGCTGTGTTGTCCGATCTTGGGCGCCGCCCGAAAATCGTCGCGCTTGCCGAACGTACTTTGATTGGGCAACGTCATGTTGATGATAGTCCCCTCGGTCGGGTGCCGGACCTTCTCGAAGAATCCGACATCCGCGAGATGCGGGTCTTCCATCAGTGAATCCAGCGTGTGTAGCGGCATAGCGGGCACGCCCACCCGATCAAAAATTTCTATCCACGCCGCCGTGGTTTTTTTCTTCAGCTCGACATTGCGGATGGAAAAGTACTCGCTCACATTGGCAAATCGCGCGGCGATGCTGCAAAAGCGCGGATCCGTTTTCAATTCCGGGCGTCCAATAGCGTCGAAAAACGCGAATGCCTGATCGTTGGTATTGGCGGAAATACTGATCCAGCCGTCGCTGGTCTGTTTCGGGCGGGCCTCGGGATCAAACAGCCGCGGATCGCCGGTTGAGCCCAGCGGCGGATCGAACGTCTTGAGGTACATGTGTTCTTCGAGCACGAATTTGGCCATGTTCTCAAACATCGGAATCTCAATCGCCGCGCCCACGCCTTTGCGCTCGCGATTGAAGAGCGCCATCAAAATCATCTGCACGGCGATGCCGCCTACCGTGCGATCGGCAACGACGATAGGCACGTAACGCGGTTCGCCCGTGGCGCGCTGATGTAATGCCGCCATCCCGGCGCCGCCCTGAATGATGGTGTCGTAGGCGGGTTTTTCCCGGTAGCGTCCGCCTTGGCCAAATCCAAACAGGCCGCAATAAATAATACGTGGATTCACCGCGCGCACATCATCGTAAGTGAGTTTCAGGCGCGCCATGGCCGAAGGACGCACATTCCACACCATCACGTCCGCGCTTTTGATGAGGCGTAACAACGCGTTGTATCCGGCCGGCTTTTTCAGATTCAGCACCACCGATCGTTTGTTGCGATTCAGGTGGATGAATTTGGACGACATATTGGCGGTTACCGCACGTCCGGCGAGACTGCGCGAAACATCGCCTGCGGGCGCTTCCACCTTGATCACGTCGGCGCCGTAATCCGCCAGCACCTGCGTTGCCAGCGGCCCGACCACAACCGAACTCAGATCGACGATACGGATACCCTCCAGCGGTCCGCCGGCCATCTACGTTTGCTCCCGCGGCGTGGTTGGGTTTGATCTCACAGGAATTCTGCCGTGGCGGACAATGACAGAGCGCCGGTGTTGTCCATCACCCACAGTTTTGCGGACTTGCCGTCCGCCGCCGGTTCGCCAAAGGTGGTCAGCGCCCGATTCACGAATAGCGGTCGCACGTTGCGCCAGGCAATCGACTTGTATATTGGCGGCGTCGGCGCTTGGGTGCGCGCCAGTTCAAACATCAGTATGGTGTGCAGGCTGCCGGGCACCACCAAATCCGGATAGCCCTCAACCTGGGTCACGTACGGATGGTCGGTATGGATGCGGTGGCCGTTAAAGCATAGCGCCGACATGCGAAACAGCATGACCGAATCCGGCGTCACGGTTTTTTTCCACACCGCATTGCCGGGGGCGGATTGCGGGGGTGGGGGTGGTGTGCCCGGTATGGGGTCAGCACGATAGGCGACATCATGTTCTTCCGTGAGCGACAGGCCGCGCGATGTAGAGAGGTCCACGCGCAGGGTCACGAATACCATCTGGCCGCTACGGCCCTGTTTTATCACCACATCCTTGATACTGGCGTCGCGCCGCACTTCGTCGCCGACGCGCAGACTGTCATGAAAAGTGATGCGCCGCCCGGCGAACATACGGCGCGGCAGCGGCACCGGGGGCAAAAAATCGCCGCGCGCCGGATGCCCGTCCGGGCCCAATTGCGAGTGACGCGCCACGCGCGGAAATAACAGCAAGTGCCAGCCGAAGGGCAGTACATCGCCCACTTTAGGCATGGGATCGTCGCGATCCAGCGTCGCCGCCAGTCGATGGACAAACGGTATGGTCACGTGGTCTACCGATGTTTCGCGTTGACCGATCCAATCTTTTAACGATTCGAGTTCTTGAGTCACTGGTCTGATTCTCCCGGAAGCGGATTATTTGTATTCATTCTGCAGGGCGTATTCTAAAGGCAACAACGGCTGCTGCGTGCGAGCCACACGGCAATTGCGATAAAGGGGCGATTGCCCATACACTAACGCGAGGCAGTGACAACTCGATTAAACGCGGAACCAACAGGTGTTTCAACATGCGGCCACAAGGCGGGATGACACAAGGCAATAGCTGGCGGAAGAGTTTCATCAACCGGTTCGGTGCCGGCATGGCATGTGTCGTTGCAACGGCCTGCGCCGCCGTGCAAGCGGCGGAAAAGCCGCCGCTGTATCCGGAGAAACCGATACGCCTGGTGCTGCCGTTTCCGCCGGGCGGGTCAACAGACATCATGGCGCGCGGCCTGGCGCAAAAGCTCACTGAAGCCTTCGGCAAACAAATCGTGGTGGACAATCGTGGCGGCGGCGCGGGCGGGATCAGCGGCACCGACCTCGTGGCCAAGGCGGCGCCGGACGGCTACGTGCTGTTGTTGACCACCGGCATCAGTCACACCGCTGGCGCCAGTTTGTACAGCAAGCTGCCTTATGATCCGGTGCGGGATTTTGCACCGATCACCATGACCGCGTTTGCGCCGATGATGATGGTGGTGCATCCCTCGGTGCAGGCGAAATCGGTGCAAGAGCTGGTTGCGCTTGCCAAGGCCAATCCCGGGCAGATCAACTATGCGACGGGCGGACTCGGCACCTCGACGCATCTGCCGGCGGAATTGTTCATGTCCATGGCAGGCATAAAAATGGTGCATGTGCCCTATAAAGGCGGCGGGCCTGCATTGCTGGGCGTAATGAGCGGGCAATCGCATATGTTGATGATCAGCATGGTCGGGGCGTTGCCCCACGTCAGGAGCGGCAAGCTGCGCGGACTGGCGCTCACCAGCAGCAAGCGCATGGCGGAACTCCCCGATATGCCGACGATGGCGGAGTCCGGCTTACCGGGATACGAAGTCGTCGTGTGGTATGGGATATTCGCGCCGAATGGTACACCTGCGAGCATCATCAATCAGCTGCATGGCGCAATCGTAAAGATACTTCAGACGCGTGAAATGCGGGATCGTTTCGCCGCCGATGGCGCACAACCGCTAGGGAATACACCTGCGGAATTTGCCGTCATCAACAAAGCCGAAGTCACCAAGTGGGCGAAGGTGGTGCGCGAGGCACGCATCAAGGCCGAATAAATTGCCGCGCAAATCATTCGAGGTTCTGCCCATGAAATCATTGCTCACGCTGCCGATACTTTTTTGTTTCGGCATGCCCGCTGTCGGTCAGGAATATCCGGTAAAGCCGATACGTATCATTGTCGCGTTTTCGCCCGGCGCCTCGACCGACATACTCGCGCGCGCCGTGGCGCAGCGATTCACCGAGGTATTTGGGCAAACCGCCATTGTGGAAAATCGCGCGGCGGGCGGCGGCGGTACCGTGGGCACGGCGTTTGCCGCCAAGGCGCCTGCGGACGGCTATACCTTGTTGATGGCCAACAACAGCACGCATGCGGTTGCGCCGCATCTTTACAAAAACCCCGGCTACGACGCATTGCGGGATTTTGCACCTGTGTCGCTGGTCGGCTGGGTGCCGCTGGCGTTGGTCGCGCATCCGTCGCTGCCGGTGCGCGATGTCAACGGACTGGTCGCTCTGGCGCGCAGCCGTCCGGGGCAGCTCATGTACTCGTCGTCGGGAACGGGCACCACATTGCATCTTGCGGGCGAGCTCTTCAGATCACTGGCGAAAATCGACATCGTGCATATTCCTTACAAGGGGGCCGGCCCCGGCGCCATCGATCTTGTCGGTGGACAGGTGCAATTCGCGTTCCTTTCGATATCCGCGGGCTTGCCGTTTATCCGCCAGAACCGCTTGCGCGCGCTGGGCGTGACTACCTTGAAGCGCACTGCACTGTTTCCCGAGCTGCCGACCATTTCGGAAGCAGGCGTACCGGGTTACGAATTGCCCAACTGGGTGGGATTGCTCGCGCCCGTCGCGACGCCGCCCGATATCGTCAACCGTCTGAACATCGAGATTGCGCGCTGGATGACGCAAGCGGACACGCGGCAAAAAATGCTGGCGCTTGGTGTTGATGCCGGGGGTGGAACCGCCGCGAGTTTTACCGAAACCATGGCCCACGGCCATGCGTTAATGGGCAAGACGATACAACGCGCCGGCTTCAAAATTGAGTGAGCCGGGCGTGCCTGGGCGGCCGCGCTGTTATAATGCCGCCTGCTGATTCAACCCTGTTGCCGCTGTTAACCGCCGATCCCTATGATTGTTTACGACCTTGAATGTGAAAATAGCCATCGCTTTGAGGGATGGTTCGGCTGCGCGGATGATTACGACAAGCAACTCACGGGCAAATTGTTATCATGCCCGATGTGCAACAGCGGCGACGTGGTGCGCCGCCCCAGTGCCGCTTATGTCAACACCGGTGCTGTTGAAAAATTGCCGCGCGAACCACACAAACCAGCGAATGCGGGATTGCCGCAACAATATGCAAATGTGCCACCGGAAATCGTTGCCAAGGTGATCGAGCACATCATCAAGAACACCGAGGACGTCGGCAACCGCTTCCCGGAAGAAGCGCGCAAGATTCACTACAACGAAGCGCCGGAGCGCCATATTCGCGGCATCGCTACTTCAAGAGATGTGGAATCACTGCATGATGAAGGCATCGACGTGGTGTCGCTGCCGGTGCCGCCGCATCTCACCAACAAGACGCACTAATTGACATCCGCAATAATCGCAATAAGGACGACGCCATGAATCAACCCGGAACCACCTTCCCGACGCTGACTGAAAAACTGCTGGCGATCAAGGAAGGCCACATCGGCTGGATTGTTTTCAATAATCCTGAAAAGCACAACGCGGTGTCAATGGAAATGTGGCAGTCGGTGCCGATGGCATTTGATGCTTTTAATAAAGACCCCGATGTGCGCGTGATCATTCTCAAGGGCGCCGGCGAAAAAGCGTTCGTGTCGGGCGCGGATATTTCGCAGTTCAAGGAGCGTCGTTCGAGTGCCGACGCGATAGCGGAATATAACCGCACCTCGGATGCGGCCGGGGAATCGATTCGCAACTGCCCCAAACCCACCATTGCCATGATTCGCGGTTATTGCATTGGCGGCGGGGCGGCAACGGCCACCAATTGCGATATTCGCATTGCATCCGACGATTCCAAATTCGGTGTACCCGCCGGCAAGCTGGGACTGGGTTATCGCTATCCGGGCGTGAAACGCCTTACTGATTTGGTGGGTCCGCAATTCACTGCGGAAATTTTCTTTACCGCGCGGCAATTCACCGCACAGGAAGCGCTGACCATGGGCTTGATTAACCGCATGGTGCCGGCCGCGGAACTCGAAAAACTCACGCGTGAATACGCCGATACCATCGGTCGTAACGCGCCGTTGACACTGGCCGCCATCAAGCGTTCGTTGCTCGAATACGCCAAAGACGATGACCAACGTGATCTCGCCCTATGCGACAAGATGGTCAACGATTGCTTTGCCAGTGAAGATTACAAAGAGGGCCAAACGGCATTCATGGAGAAGCGCAAGCCGGTGTTTAAAGGCCGCTAAAACGCACTCATAAAAATATTTATAAAAACATATAGTTACGTGCATTTCGGACTGTCAAAACTCGCGCACGGCGCGAGTTTGTTTTTTGTGGCGATGGCAACCCACGCCGCCCAAACCGCAGCGCCGCTAGCTGGCAATTATCCGAACCGCCCGGTGCGATTCATCATCGCGCAGTTGCCGGGCGGCAACGCCGACATCATTGGTCGCGCGCTGGCGGAAGGTTTTGTCGAAACGCTGGGCCAGCAATTCGTCATCGACAATCGCGGCGGCGCCAGCGGCATTATCGCGACAGAAATGGTGGTGCGTGCCGCGCCCGATGGCCATACGCTGCTGCTGGTGGGCAGTGCTTTCGGGGTGAATCCCGCGGTCACGCGCAAGTTGCCCTACGAACCGCTGCGCGATCTCGCGGCCATTTCACTGGTGGCCACAGCGCCGAATTTGCTGGTCGTCGGGCCATCGCTGCCGATCAAGTCCGTGGCTGAGCTGATCGCAGCCGCCAAAGCCAAGCCGGGGCAACTGACCTTCGGTTCCTCCGCGCCGCTCGGCTCTCCGCATCTCGCCGGTGAATTGTTCAAAATGATGACCGGCACCGACTTGTCGCACGTGCCTTACAAGGGCGCCGCCGCCGCATTGATTGATGTCATCAGCGGGCGCATTTCCATGAGTTTTGCCAGCATGCCCAGTGCGATGGTGCATGTGCGCAGCGGACGCCTGCGCGGCATCGCGGTAACCAGTCTCAAGCGTTCAAAGACCTTGGCTGACGTTCCGACGATAGCCGAGTCGGGGCTACCCGGTTTTGAAACCGCGGCGTGGCAGGGGTTTCTGGCGCCGGCGGGTACGCCGCCGAACATCATCGCCACCTTGAACGCGGCAACAGTCAAGTCGATGCAACGCCCGATCATGAAAGAACGTCTCGCGGCGGATGGCGCGGAAGCCGTCGCCAGTTCACCGCGGGAATTTTCCGCCTACGCACGCAACGAAATCGCCAAATGGACGAAAGTCGTGCGTGCGGCGGGCATCACCGTCGAATAACTGTTATCAGGATATACGCGTGGCGTGTCGGAACATTAACGCGCCGCCCAACGTACCACGAAGCGCGCCAACAACACCAACAGCGTCACCACCACGCCGCCGGCGATCAGCGCACCAACGATCACTTGCGGCAAACTGACTTTCACGCCGTCTCGTTCCCAGGTGCCTTTCTTGCCAATCATGCATAGGCCCCAGAACATCGTGGCGGCCACCTGAGCGAACGTGGCTTTTCTGGCAGGGGGATGCGCGGGATCGTCGTCGTGGTGATGCGGGTCGGCAGGCAATCGGGAATTTCCCATCGTAAAGTGTTTAAGGAATTTGATGCAATCGAAGGTCCAACCCTTATACATCGGCATTGATTTTGGCACCACGAATACCGTGGTATCGCTTTGTGACGATGCCGGAACGACGCGCACCTTGCAGTATCCGTCGTCGCAAGGCGCGCTTTCAACGTTTCGCTCGATCCTGTGCTACGTCAGTGATGATTCCGACGGCCTGCATCCGCAGACACGGGTGTTTTGCGGTCCGGCCGCCATCGACGCCTTTTTGCAGCACAGCGAAGACGCGCGGTTGATTCAATCGATCAAGACCTT
>CAMDDY010000240.1 GCA_945893125.1 Bordetella parapertussis | reverse complement strand
CCCTTGCCGCCGTCGATCAGCACCACATCCGGCATCTTGCCTTCGCCGGTAACCAGCCGCCGGTAACGCCGCTGCAATACTTCGCGCATGGCGCCGTAGTCGTCGCCCGCCACCGGCGTGGTGATATTAAAACGGCGGTAGTCACCCTTTTGCATCACGGATTGGTCATACACCACGCAGGATGCCACCGTCGCTTCGCCCATGGTGTGGCTGATGTCAAAACATTCGAATCGCTGTGCGGTTTCCGGCAGGCCCAGCGCCTGTTGCAGCGCGGCCAGACGCGTCTCCTGATTGGCGTGCAGGCTGGCGGTGTGCGCCGCGCCAATCCGGGCGTTTTTTTCCGCCATTTCAAGCCACACGCGACGCGGTCCGGTGGGGCGCGTGACGATTTGCACTTTGTGTCCCGCATGTTCGCCGAGCATGCTTTCGAGTGTGGCGATTTCATGCGCGTCATGCAACGGGCGCGCCAGGAGCAGCGGCGGCACACTGTGGTGGTGGTAATGCTGGCTGATAAAGGCGGCGATGACTTGTTCTTCCTCTACCGCATCGGCGTGTTTCGGGTATTGATTGTGGTCCCCCAGATGCCGTCCGCCGCGTATCATCACCAGATTGACGCACGTGACACCGCCTTCGCGTGCGCAAGCAATCACGTCGGCGTCGCGCCCCGCTACATCGCTGACATACTGTTTTTCGCGTACTGCGCGCAACGCCGAGACCTGGTCGCGATGCGTTGCCGCCGCTTCGTAGCTCTGCGCTTCCGACGCCGCATGCATTCGGACAATCAGGTTTTCTATGACTTCGTCTTCCTTGCCCGAAAGAAATAATGCTGCACTGCGCACGTCGCGCGCGTAGTCGCCTTCCGAGATGTTTCCGACACACGGCGCGGTGCAACGCCGGATCTGATGCATCAGGCACGGACGCGAGCGGTTGGCGAACACGGAGTCTTCGCAGTTGCGTATGCGAAATACTTTTTGCAGAAGCTGGATGCTTTCACGCACCGAACCGGCGCCGGGGAATGGGCCGAAGTACTGGTTGCGTTTGTCCAGCGTGCCGCGATGAAACCCGAGACGCGGTATTTTGTGCCCGCTGATGACGAGATACGGATAGGATTTATCGTCCCTGAATAAGATGTTGTAGCGCGGGCTTAAGGTCTTGATCAGATTGCTTTCGAGCAGCAACGCCTCGCTTTCAGAGCGCGTTACCGTAGTCTCCAGGTTCGCCACCTGCGCCACCATGAGTTGGATACGCGGCGACAATCCGGCAGGCTTCTGGAAATAGGATGCGACGCGTTTTTTGAGGTCTATTGCCTTGCCGACGTAAAGCACCGCGCCGTCTTTATCGAACATGCGATAAACGCCGGGCAAATGCGGCAGTCCGCTCAAAATCGCCGCCAGGGATTCGGCAACCGCAACCGTCGCTATTGCGGCTTTCGTGTTGGGATCCGCTTCGCCCATGTGCGTTAACCGCCTAGCGGATGCGGCGCACTATCGCTGCCACCACGGCATCGAACATTTCCGGCGTGAGCCGGCGCGTGTTGGTGTTGTAGCGGCTGCAATGGTAGCTGTCGAACAGCGCACGGCCATCGGGCAGTTCGTGGCATACACCGTGTTCAAAGGGATAGTCTTTGATTTTCAAATCCAGTGCCCGCAAAATTGCCTGATGCGAAATATTGCCCAGCGCGAACAAGGCCGCCGATTTGGGCAGCGCGGCAATTTCCGCGCGCAAATACCCATTGCACTGCTTTATTTCAGCCGGCAACGGTTTGTTTTCGGGCGGCAGGCACTTCACCGCGTTGGTGATTCGGCAATGCTTTAACTTCAATCCATCGTCGGGATCCGCCCCTTCGGACTGATTTGCAAGTCCATGTTTATAAAGGGTTTTATATAGAAGTATACCGGCAGTGTCGCCGGTGAATGGACGCCCTGTGCGATTCGCGCCATGCATGCCGGGCGCAAGCCCGACGATCAGCAGTTTGGGCGTGTTGACGCCGAACGGCAGCACCGGGCGTGCATGGTAGCCGGGGTGATCTTTGCGCACCTGCGCCAAAAAACCGGCGAGCCGGCTGCACTGGCGGCACGCAAGCAATTTCGTGTCAGCCACACTCATCGGTCACTCACGTCGCGCCGGCGTCAGGCAAATAAATCGCCTTCGCGCTTGCCGATGCCTTGCACTGCGGACAATGCACGCTGATATTCCGCGGTTGCACTCAGCGTCGCCATGCCTTGCGCGGCGCCACGTCCACGCATGCTTGCCAGCCTCGCCTGACCAACGGCCGGCATCGTATGGTCCAGCCCCACCAGCAGTTCGTCTGCCGCACCGGCATCGTTGCATACCAGCACCATATCGCAACCGGCACTGAGCGCGGCATTCGCGCGCGCAACCACGCCGCCCACGCCCGCACCGGCTTTGGCGCCTTCCATCGACAGATCGTCGCTGAAAATCACGCCATCGAATTCAAGTTGCTTGCGCAGAATCTGTTTCAGCCACTTGGACGAAAACCCCGCCGGCTGCGCATCGACCTGAGGATAAATCACGTGCGCCGGCATCACGGCGCCGAGCCCCGCACCGATCAGCCGCCGGAACGGAATTAAATCGCACTGCTCGATATCGATATACGAACGGTCATCCACCGGCACTTCGTGATGTGAATCGGCGCGCACATGGCCGTGTCCCGGAAAATGCTTGCCCACCGACGACATGCCGCCCAGATTGAAGCCATGTACCAGTGCCTGCGCCAGCGGCGCGATGATTTCCGGATCGGCGTGAAAGGCACGGTCCCCAATCACGCTGCTGCGTTTGAAATCCACATCCAGCACCGGCGCAAACGTGAGATCAACACCATGCGCGCGCAATTCAGGTGCCAGTACATAGCCGGTGTCCTGCGCGAGCTGCTTCGCCGTGTTTGCGTTCTTTTCCCAAGCCATACCCAATTCGCGCATCGCGGGAATGGCGGTAAAGCCATCACGAAAGCGCTGCACGCGCCCGCCTTCATGATCCACCGCGATCAACAATGCTGGCGTGCGCAAGGCGTGAATTTCAGCGGTCAGTGCCATGAGTTGCCGAGGCGACTGGAAATTACGCGCAAACAAAATTACGCCACCGGTGAGCGGGTGTGTCAGCCGTTTACGATCGTCATCGGTGAGCGCAGTGCCTGCCACATCGAGCATCACGGCACCCAGATGTAAGCTCATGTTTTTATTCACTTTTCCAGTATGGCCACGGCGCATGCCATGGTTTTTTCATCGCTGATGGTGAGGTGGTGGCCGGCAATTTCGTGTTGCTGCATCACCGCTGTTAGCGCGTCGCTCAATACATAACCTGGCTTGCCCGCCTTATTTTGCACCACGCTGATGTTTTGCAGTGTAACCGGATAGCGAAAGCCCGTACCCATGGCCTTGGAAAACGCCTCTTTCGCTGCGAACCGATTTGCCACAAACAAGATGGGTTTGCTGGTGCGTTGGTACCCCGGCCATTCCAACTCGGTCAGCACACGCCGCGCGAAACGATCGCCGTATTGCCGCAACAAGCGCTCGATACGCGGTGTTTCCACCAGATCAACGCCGATGCCGAATATCATGCGCCTGCCACCGGTGTATTGCCGCGATCTATCGCGGCCAGATACGCCCGCACCGTGGCCGCTAATCCTGTGTCAAGCGCGTCTGCAATCAGCGCGTGGCCGATGGATACCTCCGCCACTGGTTTGACGGCGGCAAGAAACGGAACCAGGTTCGCCTGATTCAAATCGTGCCCGGCGTTTACCGTCAGACCCGCTTGCCGCGCGGCCCCGGCCGCACGTGCAAATTGCGCAATGACATCACGCTCGACCGCCGTCGCAAATGCCTTGGCATAAGGCTCGGTATATAACTCCACGCAATCAGCGCCAATGTCGGCGGCCCGCGCCATGTTCTCTGACACGGCGTCCATGAACAAGCTGACCCGTACCCCCAGCGATTTCAATTCGGCGATCACCGGTCGCAAGCGTTGTCCGTCGCGTGCCAGATCCCACCCGTGGTCAGAGGTGAATTGCGCTGGATCATCCGGCACCAGCGTGCATTGATTTGGACGCACTTTGTTCGCATATGCGAGCATATTTTCGAACGGATTGCCTTCAATGTTGTATTCCACGCGGGGATGCGCGCGCACCAGTTCGGCGAGGTCATATACGTCGTGCGGGCGTATGTGACGCTCATCGGGACGCGGATGCACTGTCAAGCCCAGCGCGCCCGCCTCCAGCGCTATCACGCCGGCACGCACCACGCTCGGAATGCCCAGCGTGCGGGAATTACGCAGCAAGGCGACCTTATTCAAATTGACGCTTAAGCGCGTGCCAGGATTGTTCATCGTTCGCCTACAAGCCTTGCAAATCGATCAGCAACTGGCGGCTGTGCAGCGTCTGATGTCCTAGATAATGGCCAATCAGCGCGCGCATCAGGCTCTTGCTTTGCTGTTGCGTGACTGCGGAAGTGTATTGGTCGTGTTGCATGTCGATCAATGTTTGTCCGAGCAATTCTAACCCGCTTCCATTCCCCTGACTGCGCGCATCCAGCGGAACCGGCCCGTGGTCAATAATGTATTGATAACGACGGTTCGCCTCCAGCGGACGCTGTGTTTCAGCATCATGATCCAGAATCAACGCATAGCCCAGCTCGCTCAACATGCGTTTTTCAAAGCATCGCAACACCACCGCATGTTCGCCGCCATCCAGCAACGACTGTAACGTTTGTTCGTAGATATCAAACAAGGCGTCATGCGGATCATCACGATGCAGCAGCTTTAACAGCAACTCATTCAGATAAAAACCGCAGATCAAGGCGCGTCCTTTCAGCACCCTGAAAGCGCCGCGCCATTCGGCGCTGCGCAGCGTTTTCAGTTCTGACTTCCCCGACCAATCCAGCGTGAGCGCATGAAACGGCATCAACACGCTGCGCAGTGGTGAATGGGGCCGTTTGGCGCCTTTGGCCACCATGCCGATGCGGCCAAATTCACGCGTGAACATTTCGACAATCAGGCTGGTTTCCTGATACGGGTAGCTGTGCAGCACATAGCCTGGCTGCTCCTTGTGCCGCGTGTTTTTTGCCGGGGTCATGGCCTGCGCACGGAAATACCAACTGTCAGGAGAGTCCCAAGCGGTCCAGCGTGCGGCGGTCATCCGCCCATGACTGCTTGACCTTGACCCACAGCTCGAGAAATACCTTGCCGCCCACCAGCTTCTCGATGTCGTGCCGCGCGGCAGTGCCGATCTCTTTTAATTTTTCGCCGCCTTTGCCGATCACAATGGCTTTTTGTCCAGGCTTGTCCACCAGGATTACGGCACGTATGCGGGTCAGCGCGGGTTTTTCCTCGAAGGTTTCGATTTCCACCGCCGTGGAATAAGGTAGTTCCTGCCCCAATTGGCGGAATAGTTTTTCGCGTATCATCTCGGCGGCAAGCCCCCGCACACTGGCAGTGGTAACGTCGCTTTCCGGGTACAGAAATTCCTGCTGCGGCAGCAAGGGTGTCAACGCTTCGATCAGCGTGTCCAATTGCAGTTTTTTCTGCGCCGAGATGGGCACTATGGCCTTGGGGAGGTACGCGGCATCCCATGCCTGAATATGTTCCAGCACCTTGTTTTTGTTATCAATTCTGTCGATCTTGTTGATCGCGATCACCACCGAAGACGCATCCTTCAGACGCGCGAACAGTTCGTCGTCTTTATGTTCATTGTCGGTGACGTCAATCAGCCACAGCGCAACGTGCGCTTCCGACAGCGCGTTTTTGATGCCACGATCCATCGCTTTAGTCAGGCCCGTGCGGTATTGCATCTGAAAGCCCGGCGTGTCCAAAAACACCAACTGCGCATTCGGCCCGGTCAGAATGCCGGCGATATTTTGCCGCGTGGTTTGCGGCCTGCGCGAGGTGATGCTTATTTTTTGTCCGATCAGCGCGTTGAGCAGCGTGGACTTGCCGGCATTGGGTCTGCCGACGATGGCAACGTAACCACTGCGATGCGCTGTTGCTTTCGTGGCTGTCATTGCCGCATGGCCTGTTCGCAGGCCAGCCGTGCCGCCTCTTGTTCCGCGCGGCGGCGGCTGGTGCCGGAGCCCTGACTGCGAATATTCAGTGCGGCGATCAGGCACTCCACTACAAAGCGCTGATCATGCGCCTCTCCGTGAATGGCGATGACGCTATAACTTGGCAGCGGCAAGTGTTTTCCCTGTATGAATTCCTGCAACCGCGTCTTGGCATCCTTGCCTGAAGTCGCGGGATCGATTATTTCAAGGTGCGCGTGAAACACGTGCAATACCGTCTGTTGCGCAGCCTCGAATCCACCGTCGATATACGCGGCGCCGACCACCGCTTCAAGTGCATCAGCCAGAATGGATGGCCGGTGTTCGCCGCCGCTTTTCAACTCACCTTCGCCCAGCAAAAGGGCCGATCCCAGATCGATCTGCTCCGCCCTGGACGCCAGCGCCGGCTCACTGACCAAACTCGCGCGCAAGCGTGATAATTCACCTTCCGGCAATTCCGGAAATTTTCGATACAGCGCCTGCGCGACGATGCAATTAACGATACTGTCTCCGAGAAACTCCAGACGTTCGTTGTGATCCGCGCTGTAACTGCGGTGGGTTAAGGCGCGCCGCAGCAATGTTGCGTCAAGAAAGCGATATCCCAGGCTTCGCTGCAGCGCATCGACGTCCATTTAGAAATTGATTTTCACTTGCCTCATCACGGTGCGCTGGGACTAAAATCCATACACGCGCTGATGTTATATACCAGCGGGACACGCACGGTATAACTTGCGCTCAGGCTGAGGCGGCCACCGTCTTTGTTTATCACTATGTCCTTCGCAGTGATGGCCTCGATGCGGTCAACCTGCGCTCTGTTGTTGAACGCATTCTCAATGTCGCGGCGAACGCCCGATGAATACGTGGAATCATTCGCGATGGTCTTGAAATGTTTCTGTATGGTCATATCGTCCATATAGGCGGGCCCCAGTTTGAATGCCAACAGTGCTCCGAATGCGCAAATAATCGCCCAAGTCATAAATCCGGATAGCGTAAGTCCTTTCTGTTTCAACATGCTGTTCCCCTTGTCGTCAGTTAATCGATGACCCAATGCGCCTAAATTCCTCGAAATTGAACCAGATCAGAAACGCCTTGCCGACGATATTCTCGTCTGGAACAAATCCCCAATAACGGCTGTCGCTGCTGCGATCGCGGTTGTCGCCCATCATAAAATAGTGCCTGGGCGGCACGGTACAGGTGAATCCGGCATCATTGTAGACACAATTTTCCCGGAATGGGTATGCATTGACGCCGCCGATATGAACCGGCGGCATATCCGCCTGAGTCAAAATGGAATGCCGGATTTGCCCCAGTTCTTCCCAAAGGCGCTGTGCCGCGGTGAAATTCAGCCCGCCTTCCACGTAGTTGTACTCACCGTCCGGCGAGGTCTTTACTTCCGTGCCGTTGATTGTCAGCCGCTTGTCACGGTAGATAATCACATCGCCCGGCGTGCCAACGACACGCTTGATGTAATCTTGAGACGGATTTTCCGGATAGCGGAACACCATGACATCGCCGCGTTGCGGTTGATTCATGTCAACGATTTTCTTGTTGATGATCGGAATACGCACGCCATAGGTATATTTGTTAACCAGGATAAAGTCGCCGATCAGCAATGTCGGCAACATGGATCCCGACGGTATTTTGAAAGGTTCCACCAGAAACGAGCGCAGCAAAAATACGATCAGAATCACCGGAAAGAAACTCACCGCGTATTCGACCCACCACGGTTGCCGAAGGTGTGACTCCGCCACTTCATGACGGGACTTTTCGAGCGCTTCTTTATCCTTTTCGTCTTCCGGCAATCCCATGCCGGTATCCAGCGCCGACACCGCCGCGGCCGCTGCGGCTGCGCGGCGCGGGCGGAAAAAATAGATTTCCGCCAGCCACACCGCGCCGGTAATCACCAACAGCA
>CAMDDY010000239.1 GCA_945893125.1 Bordetella parapertussis | reverse complement strand
AGCTTTTCCATGGTGAAGCCGAAGATCACGATCGACAGCGTGATCAGCGCCAGCGGCCGCCATCCCCACGTGCCTTGCACCGGTTCGCCGGAGCGGATGCCGCGCAGCATGATGCTAAATCCGAACAGGCACAGGATGCCACCCAGCACCGTCGGAAAATAGCCCGGCCCCATGCGCGCCGCCAGGCCCATCGGATAATCACGCGCGAAGAAAACAGTAAGCACACCAAGCGCGAAAAACAGCAACCCGGCAAGGAAATCCTTGTTGTTGCGCAGTTCGGTCTTCATGCGTGGAACAGGAATTTAAGTACTCCTCTTCAACGGCTGAAACGGGACTGTATTCCCGCGCTGGCGACTGGTCAATCCTGTGCAATGTCGGCAGGAAGCCGGGGACGGACACGGCACCAGCTTAAATAGGGTCAAGTGCGGATCGCTATAACCTATTGTTTTTATTACACTATTTATACCCCCTGGCAAACGCTGCACCAGTCAGACCGAGTCTCTCCCCAGACTCACCCCGCCGCCACCTTAACCAGCTTCTGCAAACACCGTATCCGCGCCGGCTTCGGAATATTCGGAAACGAGCGCGAGAACGACACGTAGGCGACCTCGCCCACATACAGATCGCCGTGTGAATCCACACACATGCCGTGCGGCGAGATGAACTGCCCCGGCCCGGTGCCGCGCGCGGGATCGGCTTGCACGGTGGCGAGTAACTTGCCTTGGTGGTCCATGATGCTGATGCGCGGACCGATGTTCGGAAGATTGATGTTCACCGACAGATGCGGACCGATTTCGGCGATGTAGCAGATCGGGCATTTGCCCGGTGTCATGTAAAGGCCGCTAGGGCGATGCAGGTTGTTCCACTGCGTTTCATAGCGGCCATTGCCGTCGAACACCTGCACGCGATGGTTCTCGCGGTCAGCCACATACACCCAGCCATCCGCGTCGCAGGTGATGTTGTGCGCGATGTTGAATTCGCCGGGCCGCGTGCCGGGCTTGCCCCACGAGAACAATAATTTTCCATCAGGAGAATATTTATGCACGCGCGCGTTGCCGTAGCCATCCGAAATGTAGATGTCACCCTGCGGCGACAGGGCCGTGTGCGTGCAGCGGTTAAACGGCTCGCCGCTCATGTACGCCGATGATTTGCCGGGTATGCCGATGGTCAGCAGCACCTTGCCGTCGAGCGTGCATTGGCGCATGGTGTGATCGCCGTCATCGGTGAGGTAGATGGTGTCATCGGCACCCATGTGTACGCCGTGCGGATTCTTGAAAATGCCCTCGCCCCAAGAGCGCAGAAAATTGCCCTCGCGATCAAACACCACCATCGGGTGCGGGCCGCGATTGAAGGCGTAGACATTGTCGTGGCGATCGACGCCCACCGCGGCGACATCGCCGCTATCCCAGCCGTCGGGCCATTTCGCCCAGCCGTCCTGCGCCCGATAGGCGAAATCGCCGCTGCCCATGATGCCGTTGCTCATATTTAATTCCTTTCCAGGATCCTGAGTCGTTGGTAATTCATACGCCGCACATCACTCCGGCTTGATTCCCGCCGCCGCCGCGATCTTGCGGTATTTCTCGATGTCGATTTTCTGCCGGTTGCTCAGCGCTTCGGCGGTCGAGCCGACCACATCGGTGCCTGCCTCGATCTGCCGCTGCTTGTAATCGGGTGATTGAATAATACCGGTGATATCCGTGTAAATTTTATCCACGATATCCTTGGGCGTTTTTGCTGCCACCCAAATCGCGTACCACTGCACGATGTCAAAGCCCGGCGCGCCCGCCTCGGCGATGGAGGGCACATCCGGCATGGCGCCCGAACGCTGCGCCGAGGTCACCGCCAGCGCGCGCAGCCGGCCGGATTTGATATGCGGTATCGCCGTGGTCGGCGCGGTTAATCCTATCGGCACGTGGCCGCCCAGCAGATCAATCAGCGCCGGTGCCGCGCCTTTGTACGGCACATGCACCATATCAATACCGAAAGTGGTTTTCATCAGCTCGCCGGCAAAATGCTGCGGCGTGCCGTTGCCGATCGACGCATAGCTCAGCGCGCCGGGTTTTGCGCGCGCGAGCGCTACCAGTTCCTTCACCGTTTTTGCCGGCAACGAGGGATGCGCCAGCAGCACCGGCGGTGTGGTACCCACCAGCGTGATGGGCTGCAAATCGCGTATCGGGTCGTAGGGCATTTTTTTGAACAGCACGACATTCATCGCCATCTCGCTCGACGCGCTCAGCAGCAACGTGTAGCCGTCGGCCGGACTCTTGGCGACAAAATCAGTGCCGATCATCGCGCTGCCGCCGGGGCGGCTGTCCACCACCACCGACTGTCCCCAGCGCTCGGTGAGTTTTTGCGCGATCGGTCGCGCGGTGTAGTCCGAGCCGCCACCCGCCGGATAGGTAATCACAAAGCGTACCGTTTTCGACGGGTAACTCTGTGCCGCCGCGCTCAACGCCATGCCCGCCGCCGCCAGCGCAAGCGCGCTGCGCCACCACAACACGTGTGTCTGGGTCATCGCTTGCTCGCTTTCAAATTGAGGAGGGGTTCGAACATGCGATGCAACGATATCACGCAGCCAACGCTCCCGGGGCACCAAACGCCGGCGCGATTTCGCGCGCGAAGCGGCGCAGGCTGTCACGCGAGCCGCCGCCCATGCTGCAAAGTAAATACGTCACGCCCGCGGCCTGCAGCGCTTCCAGCTTGCGCGCGATTTCATCCGGATTGCCATACAGCGCGGCTGCTTCGTTGCCGCTAGCGGATGACGCATACGACAGCACGTGCGAACCGCCGGTCTGTCCGGGCGCGCGTGCAACATCGATGGTGCGCTGGCGCTGGCGCGCATTGCGTTCCAGCGCGGCCTGTTTGTCCGCCGCGTCGCGCGCGACGTACACATCGCGCGCCACCGCGACGCTCATCGGGTCGAACACGCGGCCCAGCGCTTCGACCTCGGACTTGAACTGCGCGATGCGCTCGCCGATCACTTCAGCCGAGGCAAACTGGTCGAGAAGTAAATTGCAGCCGCGCTTGGCCACCTTGCGTATGGAGTCACGACTGCCCGCCGCCATCCACAACGGCGGATGCGGCTTTTGCAAGGAGGGTGGTTCGACAATAATGTCGTCAAAATGCCAGTAGCGCCCGTGGTGCGAAAAACGCTCGGTCGCGGTCCAGGATTTGACGAGCACTTCCAGCCCTTCATCAAAGCGCGCCTCGGCTTCGGATGCCGGGATGCCGAAACCGGTGAACTCGTTGTGCCGATAACCCTTGCCGATGCCCAGATCGAGGCGCCCGCCCGACAGCAGATCGAGGGTTGCCGCCTGCTCGGCCAGCAGCACCGGGTTGTGCCATGGCAACACCATCACTGCGGTGCCCACGCGCAACGTTTTCGTGCGCGCGGCCAGCCAGGTGAGCAGATTCAGCGTCGCCGAAATTTGCGTCCAGCCAGTGAAGTGATGCTCCACCACAAACGCGCTGTGGTACCCGAGCGCATCCGCTTCGACGCCGAATTCAATGTAGTCGTGAAAGCCTTGACCGATGCCCGCACCCAATTGGGCGCTGGTGGCCTGGGCGCCGCCAAAAAGACCAAATTTCATGATGTTAATTCTGTCACTGATGGTCGCCGCGCACGGCGTGGTTGAACTACGGTTTTTTTGCCGCGCCCGCTGTAACGTTTATCGCCTGCAGAAATTCCTGCAACGACTGCCGCCGCTGCGCAAGATAACGGCCAAACGCTTCACTGCCCAGCCACATATTTTCGTACTGACTGCTTTGCGCGTGCGCCTTCCACGCCGGGCTTTGATACACGCGTTCAATGATAGCCTCCCATGAATCTACCGCCGCCTTGGGTACGCTGCCCGGCAAAGCGAGTCCGCGTCCGGTGCCGACGTGTATGGCGTAACCCAGTTCGCGCAGCGTGGGCACCTCGGGCAAGGCCGCCATGCGCTGGCCCGACGACACCGCCAGCACACGCAATTTTTTCGCCTCGACCGCCGCGATGCTCTCGGAAACATTCTCCGTCGAGAATTGCACGTGCCCGCCCATCACCGCGGTCAACGCCTCGGACCCGCTCTTGAACGCGACGAACCTGAATTTCACGCCGGCGTCGCGCTCGATCAGCCAGCCCAGCATGCGCCCGGCACTGGTGGGCGACGAAATGCTCGCGGCGAGCGTGGCCGGCTCGCGTTTGGCGGCGTCGATAAATTCCTTGAAGGTGCGGTACGGCGAATCCGCCGCCACGATGATCGCCTGCGGATCCTGCGCCAGCAGCGCAATCGGCGTAAAATCATCCATGCTCACGCCCATGTCGGGCCGCAGCGTCGCCGACAGCAGCGCGCTGCCGACGCCGGTGAGTATCGCGTGCGGATCGCCGCGTTTGGATTTCATGTAGTGATACGCCACGCCACCCGCGCCGCCCGGTTTGTTGAGCACCGACACCGGCACCGTGACGAGTTTTTCACGCGCGAGTATCTCCGCCAGTATGCGCGCCACGCGATCCGGCCCGCCGCCCGGCGCGGTATGCACCACCAGTTCCAGCGGCCGCGTCAGCACGCCCTGCGCATGGGCCAGTCCGGCGCTGCCCATGGCGATCAGCAAAACGAGGGATACCGCAGCGACCGATGTTTTGTTCATGAATCGTTACCAATACACGAATGTCAATTCACGAATGTCTTGACGAATGAATTTCACTGCCTCTATTCTTCGGATTCTCCCACCCCCGCAAGGTAAATACCATGGCCACCGCCACCGACCGTTACGGCAATCCTGTTGACCCCATCGTGCGTTATGCGCGCGGCTCCATCCTCAAGAGCACCGACGAAGAAGTCACGCGCATGCTGCGCGCGCGCAAAATCGCGGGTGACCGCGTGCGCACCAAGGGCAAGGACAGCGTCTACGATCTGTCCGGCATGAACCGCGGCTGCGGACTCACCGCCGATGAGGTGGGCGATCTCACCAGCCACGTGCCGTTCTTCAATCGCTTCGAGGGCAAGACCGAGCCGTTCGCGTTAAAACACATGGCCGCCGATCCGGCCAAACACGCCGCGCTGATTCTGAACCGCGTATCGGCAGCAAACTTTATCGCGCTGACGACCGTGCTCAAGGCGGGCGACCGCGTGTTCTGCCTAGCGCCGCTGGGCGGCATCACGCATCCGTCGGCGGTGCGTCCGATGTCGATGGCGGGGGCGAATTTCACCGAGTATTTTTCATTTGCCGATCTGGAGCACGCATGGAACACCGAAGGCGCGCCGCGGCTGCTGCTGATCACGCCGATCACCGCGTCGAAAAAACATCTCGACTACAGCGAATTCCAACGCGCGCTGGCACTGCCGCGCGCGTCGCACACGCTGGTGTTCGTCGACGATGCGCACATGGCGTCGCGCATCGGTTTTTTCGAAGAGCCGCCGACCTTCGCCGTGGGCGATGTCGATTTCGCCGTGTGTTCCGCCGACAAACATGTGGCGGGGCCGCGCGCCGGCGTGTTTGTCGGGCGCAAGGATTTGATCACCGCCATCGGCTCGCGCGCCTATGAACTCGGCCTCGAAGCACAGGCCGGGCAATACGTCGGTGTGGCCAATGCGCTGCGCGATTTTGATCCTACGGTGATCAAGCGCGCGGGCGAACTCGCGAAGCAAGTGGTCGGCGTGCTGCAATCGCAGTACGGCGAAAAACGCGCGTATCTCGGCGGGCCGGGCGTGTCGATCTCCGGCGACGACGTGCTCGACATCGCGCGCGAACAAAGCTGCAAGTCCGGCAAACCCGCGCTGGTCGCGGTTGAAGCCGCCGGCATCGTCGCCATGGAAATGCTGGCGCAGGACGGCGTGCTTACCATCGGCGCGGTGTCGATGCCGGGCAGTTCGCCCGCGGTGCGCCTGATGATGTACCCGGACGGCGGCAAGCTCGGCGTCGAGCGTATCGCGGCGTCGCTGGAAAATGGCATTACACGGCTGGCGAAAATCATGGACGATCCCGATGAAGCGCGCGCGCAATTGCTCGGAGAATAGCGCCATGACCGCGCGCCTGCTGTGCGCATTGATGGTTGCGACGGCCGCGCCCTGTGTGCAAGCCCAGGCATGGCCGGCGAAACCATTGCGCCTGATTGTGCCGTTTCCGGCGGGCGGCGGTTCCGATATCGTCGGGCGCATCCTCGCGCAGCGCCTGAGCGAACAAATGAAGCAGCAAGTGGTGGTGGATAACCGCGCCGGCGCGGGCGGTTCCATCGGCACCGAGGCTGCGGTCAAGGCCGCGCCCGACGGCTATACGCTGGTGCTCGCCTCCACATCCGAAATCGCGGTGAACCCCGCGCTGTATTCGCGGCTGGGCTACGACACGGTGCGCGATCTCACGCCCATCGCGATGGTGGCGGCGACACCCATCGTGGCCGTGGTGCATCCGGCGCTGCCGGTAAAAACCGTGCGCGACCTCGCGGCACTGGCGCGCGCCAAGCCCGGTGAAATCAATCTGGCATCCGCCGGCAACGGCACCTTCACGCATCTTGCCGGCGAGTTGTTCCGCTCGATGATGGGTTTGAAGTGGACGCATGTGCCGTACAAAGGCGCGCCGCCCGCGTTGACTGATCTTGCCAGCGGCCAGGTGCAGGTGATGTTTTCCACGCTGCCCGCGGCGATGGGATTGATTACCGCGCGGCGCCTGAAACCGATTGCGATTTCAGCGCCGACGCGCGTGGCTTCGTTGCCCCATGTGCCGACCGCGAAAGAATCCGGCGCGCCCGACTATGAAGTCGAGTACTGGTACGGCACGTTCACGGCGGCGGCAGCGCCCAAGGAAATCATCGCGCAACTGTCAAACGAAATCGCAAACGCCCTGCGCTCGCCCGATGTCATATCGAACTTGGGCAAGCAAGGCGCCGCGCCAGGCACGCTCACGCAACCGCGCTTCGCCGATCTGGTGCGCAACGAAGTCAGCAAGTGGGGCAAGGTCGTCGCGAGCGCCGGCGTGAAGATCGATTGAGCACGCGCGTGACGCGGTTTTGCCGCACCGAAAGTAACGTAACTATTTGTTTTTATTGTATTTTTTTGATTCGGCGATGGCTTGGGATTTGCGGCGTTTTTTCTGCTACCCTTGCCGCCTTTCACAAATTTTTATTACGAGGCAATCATGGCATTACGTCCCCCTGACGAACGCGGCGCTGAAGCCAACATGGATGCAGACAACCTGTACCGCGAAGAAATTGTCACCGACCGCAAAGTCGGCACGCTGCGTATGATGACGCCGCTTACAAAAGATGGCGCGCACGACATCGCGCGCGCCACACTGTTCATCGGCGAAGCGCAGATCATGACGCAGGCGGGCCCGCTGCCGATCAATTTTGAAATCGAAGCCACGAATCTCGGCGACGCCGTTGCCAAATTCGGCGAGGCGGCGAAAGAAGGCGTTGAACGCACGGTGCGCGAATTGCAGGAACTGCGCCGCCAGCAGCAATCGTCCATCGTCGTGCCCGGCGCCGGCGGCATGGGCGGAATGGGTGGTATGGGCGGCGGCAAGTTGCAGTTGCCGTAGTTTTTTAAGGATCAAGGGCACACTTGAAGCGAAGCAGAAGGCGGAAGGATGAAAACACCCTTGTGCGTGGAGTGATTTGATGATCCCTATTCTTTTTCGCGCGGGTCTGATTGCCTTTGGTTTGAATATCTCGCACGCAGCGCATGCGCAAAAAGCCGCCGCCGATTATCCGAACAAACCCATTCGCTTTGTCGTGCCGTTTGTCGCGGGCGGGCCGATGGATGTGATCGGGCGACTGGTAGGGCAGAAGCTACTCACCTCGTGGGGGCAAAACGTCATCATCGACAATCGCGCCGGTGCGGGCGGCATCATCGGTACTGAAGCCGTAGCCAAAGCGCCGCCGGACGGCTACACCGTGCTGCATACCTCGAGTTCGCATTCGCAACTGCCCGCCTTCAACAAGCTGCCTTACGACCCAGTGCGCGATTTCACGCCCGTCACCACCGCCACGCGCACCATCGGCTACG
>CAMDDY010000238.1 GCA_945893125.1 Bordetella parapertussis | reverse complement strand
TTAATGTGTATTTGTTTTATTGGAACGAACTACTAGTTTATGATATCCGCTGATAGGTGGTGTCGCGTCCATGGGGTGCAAGTGGTCGGAGGTTCAAATCCTCTCGCCCCGACCAATAAAATCAAAGACTTACGTGTAAACAAAAGTCGCTGAGAAGCGGCTTTTTTCTTTACGTGACACCCTGCGTGACGCCTTGGGCGTGGCTAGTCGTCCTTCTTGATCACGCGCAGCAGCACCAGCGCCGGGCCGTGAGGCTTGCGGTCGCCGCGCCCCCAATGGCGCACCGTGCCGAGGCTCACGCTGAACTTGGCCGCGAATTCCTCCTGAGTCAGGCCGATACGCTTGCGCAGCGCCTGCACATCGATGGCCGATGAAGAATAGGACTTCACCCCGCGCGCCTTGCCCTTCTGGTGGGCGATGGCTTCCTGCAATCTCGTCTTGATGCTGTCGTATGCCTTGCTCATGCGGCTTTCTTGACTTTCATTTCAATCCGCAACCCGGCACGCACCGCGATATTCACCAGTGCATCAAGGCTGAACAGATTGATCTTGCCCTTGAGCAATGCGTTGAATCGGGGCGTGGTCAGTCCGAGCGCCTTGGCCGCTGCCGCTTGTGTCGCGCCGCTTTTCAGATAGTAATCCTCGATGCGCATCATCAGGTTGGAGCGCAGCTTGAGGTTTTCTGCTTCCTCCGGCGCAAACCCGATATCTTGAAAAACGTTGCCGCTGCCGCGTGTGATTTTCAGTCGTTCACTCATGATTGTTTACGCTCCTGTATCAGTTCCCTGAATCGCTTGCGGGAAAGCTCTATATTCATCTTCAGCGTCTTGTGCGCCTTTTTCTGAAAGGCATGCAATACGTACACCGCCTCGGCGAACCGGGCGACGTAGATCACGCGGAATGCGCCACCGTCGCGCACGCGTATTTCCCGCACCCCCAATCCCACCGATGGCATCGGCTTCCAGTCGGCTGGGTCTTTACCAGCTTGCACCCGATCAAGCTGGTAACCCGCCTCGCGCCGTGGATCATGCGGGAAGTCCTTTATCCCTTCCCGGCTGTCGCCGAGCCACTTCACTGGTTTCAGTATCATATTATCAAAACTGGTAATAACTGCAAGTTAACAGAATTTCGCATCATGTTCCGCCGCTACGTCCAGCCAGTGCGCAGCCCAAGAGCGTATCTGTAGCCAGACTTGCGCTCAATTGCCCGGTACCAGTGCATGCCAAGCAGCCTCCGGCTTGGGCCATATGCGCTTTACGCGGAATCGTGCGATATCCCGCCACGTTGGATCACCCAGGTTCATCGCTTGGCATCACCGCCGATAGTCCGATCACCTTGGACGCGGCACGATCAAGCCTTCACAAAAACGCTTTCCATTTTTCTTTTACCTGGTCCTGCAATGCCTTGCTGGCTTCCGCGACCTCGGGGAATTCCTTGAGGTGGTCAAACGGGCGGCAGGCATCGATGACAGCCTTGGACGTGAGCGTCGCGCTATAGCTATAGGCGAGCGACATGGGGTCGCTGCGGGATCCCATACCACGCTTGATCAGATCGATATCGATTTCGGGATCGGTGCGCGTGGCGATCGCCCACACCACCTCTTGCAGATTGGAGGGATCGATATCCTCATCCACCACCACCGAATAACGCGAGAGATACGCGCCCACGCCGCACTGGCTCAGGATGTGTCCTGCTTGCCGCGCGTGGCCCGCGTATCGCTGCTGGATGGCAACCACGTTGAACAGGCGCGCACCGCCGACCTCGTGCGCCCACACGCTGGCAACGTCCGGCACGCCAGCCGCAGTGAGCGCATTGAACAACAACGCGGAGCGCATGACGGCTTTGGAATACGAATAGTCATTGGGTGGCTTCGCGGGCGGGCTGCCGAGCAGAATCGGATGGTTGCGGTAATAAATGCGCTCGACCGTCACCACCGGCGCGGGACCTTCCTGGCCGGGGTAATAGCCCAGAAACTCACCAAACGGCCCCTCGGTTCGTTCCTCGCCGGGATGCACCCATCCTTCCAACACGACTTCGGCCGCGCTCGGGAAGGGGAGTTGTGTCACTTCTCCGGCAATCACCGACACCGGTTGTTGCAGGATCGCGCCGATGTAGTTGAACTCGCACATCTGGAACGGCACCTCGATGCCCGATATCAAATAATTGATGGGATCAGCGCCAAGAACGATGGCAACCGGAAACGGCTTGCCGGCGCGCAGATATTTTTCGTATTGAATCGCACCGTGCTTGCCCGGCACCATGTACAAGCCTGCGTGGTTGCGATCATGCACCATGATCCGGTAGGTGCCGACGTTGATCCAATCTGAATCAAAATCGCGAGTCACCACCGAACAGCCGGTGCCGATATAACGGCCGCCATCTTTTTCATGCCACAGCGGCGACGGGAAATCAAACACGTTAACCGCGGCGCCGCGCTGAACGTTTTCAAACACCGGGCCGCTATCGGTAAAAACAGGATCGTATTTTGGCGCGTCGGACTGCCACTGCGCGGGCTTGCCCTGCAACTTCCGCACGAGATTCTGGTGCGACGGTTCAGCCCCTAACCGCAAAATCGTTGATAACCGGACCGGGCTGCTGGTGCTGCACGTGAGTACGCGAAATCCCTTGGGGTAGCCGGTGATTTCATCGAACAACAGGGCAGGGGACTTGTCTTTCTTGACGTTTAACTCGCTGATGGCGCCGAGTTCGAGATTCCAGTCCGCACCATTGACATCGCGCAGTTCTCCCGCCGCACGGATTTGATCCAGCCACGCGCGCAAATCGAGGGGATTGCCGACCCGGTTATCGTTCATCATGCTCATCCGCCGATTTTCAGCCCGGCGGACTTTGCCACCGGCGTCCAGCGGTCGATTTCCTTCTGAAAAAATTCCGTGAACGCCGCCAGTGACAACTCATTCGGCTTGATGCCCTCGGCGTGCAGACGTTCCTGGATTTCGGCTGATCGCAGTACCTTTACCACTTCGTTGTTCAAGCGCGTGGCGATGGCCGCTGGAATGCCCGCAGGGCCGGAATAGGCGGACCAGTTGGTGGTGGTGAGATCGCCATAGCCGGCTTCGGCAAATGTTTGCACGGTGGCGTAATCAGGCAAGCGCGCCGCAGACGTGATGGCAAGTGCCCGTACCCGGCCCGACTTGATGTGCGGCGCCGCAGTGCTGAGCGTGAGAAAGGCTGAAGGTATATGACCGCCAATCAAATCGATGGCCGCAGGGCCGCCGCCCTTGTACGAGATGTGTACCATTTGTGCGCCGGTTCTTGCGCGAAACAATTCGCCCATCAAGTGATTGTGCGTGCCTGCGCCGGGGGAGCCATAGCTGACGCCGCCTGCCTGCGCCCTGGTTAGCGCGATGAACGTTTTGACGCTCTTCACCTGTACCGATGGGTGCACCAGCAGCGCAAGCGGCGGCCCGCCCAACAACGCGATGTGCGTAAAGCTTTTCATCGGATCGAACGGCGCAACGCCCGCAGTGGGCGCGATCACATGCGAAGCCATGCCCGACGCCACCAGGGTATAGCCGTCCGGCGCGGATTTGGAAACCAGATCAGAGCCAACCAGTCCGCCCGCGCCCGCGCGATTCTCGACAACGAACGATTGTTTGAGGCCGCCGCTCAACCGGTCGGCCACCAGCCGCGCGAGCATATCGGTTACGCCGCCGGGCGCATGCGGCACCACGATTCTGACGGGCTTGACGGGCCACTCCTGCGCGAGGGCGCTGGTGGACATGGCGCCTGCTACCAGCAGCGCTAGCCGCGCCAGTTGCGGCGTGCGGAGATTCATTTTTCGCGGCCTGTGGTCGGACATGCTCAACCCTGTGGCTCGGCCTTCAGCAATAAGCGCGCAAAATGCCGGCCGGCGCATGATTGTCCGGCTTGCAGTGGAAGCCGCTCTTCACCCAGACTGGGATCGTAGAGATTTTCCGGGGCATCGATCTCATACAGATTCATGTATTTTCCGGCCGGATCATTGGCAATTTGTGCGGCATGCGGCGCATGCTGTAGCTGCCATGCGCGATGCACGCCGGGTAATGCCAGCACGCGCTGGATATGCTGTGCGTTGTCGGATACGAATTGGCTTTCCTGCGCGGGCGTGCCGTGAAATACGTAGTCGCAGCGCGCCCAGCAGCGGCCGGCACGAGTGTCTTTTTCCACCAGGGACAACACCTGGTAAAAGACACGGCCCCAATTGCCCATATCGCGGCGCCAGGGTTCCTTTTCCATCACCGGCGGCGGCGGGTTTGACGGAAACGAGGTGAACACGCCGGGTTCGTGAATGGCATAGATCTGCTGGTATTCCTGTTCCAGGATGCCGTCGTTATCGATGCCGCGCAGTTCACGCGTGCGCCAGGCCGTGGCGTAACCCGGCTTGTTCGCGAGTTCCTGAATATGATCATCAAAGTGCTTGTTGAATCCGCTGTCGAATTCCTTGTTCAGCAGATCAAATCGCACGATACCCAAATAGGGGAATGCCTTGATGTCCACCATGTCACGCTCCTTGGTCTATTGATTCATTATGTCAGGCACTCTTGGTAGTGCCGTGTTACCTATTTATTCCCTGCCGCAGATAATGTACGCTGTAATCTTACAGGGTTGCAATTGTTCAGGCACGCCGTGTAAAACAGGGCATGCGAATGGTTTAAACTAGCGTGCGTGAAGAATGGCATCACAGTCAACGGAGAAAATCATGGGTTCTGAAGAAATCGGCGTCAGCATTGAAAATTTTGTCGCAACGGTCGAGTTGCGGCGTCCGCCCAATAATTTCCTCGACATCGAATTGATTGGCGATCTGGCGACCGCGCTTGAGGTGCTGGACAAGGACGCGAGCTGCCGCAGTATCGTATTGGCCTCTGCGGGCAAGCACTTCTGTGCCGGGGCGAATCTGAAAAAACGCGTGGATGATGAAGCGGCGGGCAAGAAGACCGTCACCCAACCGCGGCATCTGTATCACGAAGCGCAGCGCCTCGTGCAGACGAAAAAACCGATAGTCGCCGCAGTACATGGCAGCGCGATCGGCGCGGGCTTGGGGTTGGCGCTGGTGGCGGATTTTCGCGTGACCTGCAAGGAGGCGCGGCTCGCGGCGAATTTTTGCGCGCTGGGGTATCACCCGGGTTTCGGCATGACCGTGACGTTACCGCGCGTGGTGGGACACCAGACCGCGAAGTGGCTGTTTCTCACGGGGCGGCGTATTCCCGGCGACGAGGCGCTCGCAATGGGCTTGGCCGACCGGCTGGTGGCGCAAGACCAGGTGCGTCAGGTCGCGTGGGAGATGGCCGCGGAACTCGCGAAATCAGGTCCGCTGGCGGTGCAGGCGGCGCGCCAGACACTCAATGGCGACTTTCTGGCGGCGTTCCGCGCGGCGACCGAACGCGAGGCGTTCGTGCAGAACATGCTGCGTGAAACCAATGATTTCAAGGAAGGCGTGAAAGCCGGATTCGACCGGCGCGATCCCGTGTTTAACGGGACGTAACTGGCGGAGAGGGAGTCAGGCTACGGGTGCAAGCAAGACCGAGACGGCTTCAGCACATCGGAGCAACTGCCAGCACCCTCCCTCAGCCCTTAGCGATTGATTAAATTGGGGTTTGTTAGCAGCCATCCTAGTAGCCATTCCCCTCTGTCATTACAGTGCTTGCTGAGACTGACTTTCCTCTTCTCAAGTAAAAGTGAGGGAACAAATGATGGAACAGGAGACAGCATGGCAACTCAACTTACCTTCGCAAGGATTTCAAAACTCAGCAATCCGGGCCGTTACTTTGACGGTGGTACCGGGCTTCACCTACTGATAAAGAAAACAGGCAAGAAATATTGGGTCTTCCGCTTCAAGCTTGACGGCAAGCGGCAAGACATGGGGCTGGGTGTATTCCCCCGCGTCGCTCTCGCAGACGCACGTAAAATGGCGCAGGAAGCCCGTGTATTGCTGGATAGCGGCATCAACCCCCTTGCGAAGAAAACCGCCGCGAAAGCAGCCAGTCCCGCCACAATCCCCAAAACCACGACGTTTAAACAGTTCGCACTGGACTATGTTGAGGCGAAACGCCCTGAATGGCGTAACCAGAAGCACGGTGACCAGTGGGATTTTACGCTTACAGAATACGCCTTTCCCGTGATTGGCAGTAAGGCGTTAGACAAGATCGAAACCGAAGATATCCTCAAAATACTCCAGCCAATCTGGACGGTGAGGACGGAAACAGCATCACGCCTTCGGGGTCGGATCGAAAGAATCTTGTCCGCAGCAACCACCAGAAAATTGAGGGGCGGTGTCAATCCGGCACTGTGGCGTGGACACCTTGACACTCTGCTCCCTCAACCCAAGAAGGTGGCGCGAGTCAAACATCACCCGGCATTGGCGTATTCTGAGGTTCCCTCTCTGATAGAACGCCTCCAAGGGCGGGATGCCACGACTGCGCTGGCGCTGGAATTCACTATATTGACAGCAGCGCGTACCGGGGAGGTTACAGGCGCAAAACGTGGTGAGGTCATCGATAATGTCTGGAACGTCCCAGCCGAAAGAATGAAAGCTGGACGCACACACCGTGTTCCGCTGGTTGATCGTGCATTGGCAATCATTGAAAAAGCCAAATCCCAAGACCCCGATAGCGAGTACCTTTTTTCGCGTAACGGAAAGCCTCTCAGCAATATGGGAATGCTGACACTACTTAAACGGATGCAATACACCGTTACCGTGCATGGATTCCGTTCAAGCTTCAGGGATTGGGCAGCAGAACGCGCCGCCTATTCACATGAGGTTTGCGAAATGGCGCTGGCACATACCATAGGCAATAAGGCAGAGGCAGCCTACAGGCGCGGCGACCTGCTGGAGGCTCGTCGGAAGCTGATGGTGGATTGGGAGTCCTATTGCATGGGGCATTTCGGCAAGGTCATTGCCCTCAAAGCGGCGTAACCTTAACAGCCACGCCTAGCCCGACGGGGCGAATAAGGGAAAACCTACCTCCCCGTGGCGTGGTTTCTCTTATGGTAGGTACGATTAGTAGGAGTCGAAATGACCACAGAAGAGCGGGCAGCGGTTGAAGCCGCGATAAAGCAGATATTAAAAAACAAGACGAAAGAACAGCTCATTCAGGAACACCTCGACTTATTGCTTACTTCCGCATCAAGCTCCGAAAAAATTGCTGATGACAAGATAGCGAGAAAGCGAGGAAAGGCAAATGCGAACGCAGGTAAATATGTTTGCGCCGCTGAGCATTTTATAAGACTAACGAAAACAGCGGGGAAACCGGTAAGCGCACAAAAGCTCTACGACTCTTTAACGAAAAACTATCCACAACAGGAATGGCGTTGGAAATACAACACAATCCGAGGCTGGCATAAGTTAATGAAAGAAGTCTTAGTAACAACACCGCTAGGGAGTGGCGAAGATGTATCGGTGGATATTTGACATTAAATTTCAGTCACCCGGGCCAGCGAAGAACCTCAGGAGAAAATTGATGGCAGTTAAGTAACATCGTTTTTGTTTGCGTTGGGCGGTGATCTAATTCGGAGAGTAGTGCAACTACCACACCCTCTGAAAGGTTACCATCATGATGGACAAGAACCACTGCCCTTACCCTAGGAAACAATCTGCGCCACCGCTTATTCCCAGCGATCCTGATGGCAACGGCAAGAGCATTCATCCTCTGCCGTCCGATGCAAGCTTGCTGATTAACTCTTGCCTCGATGCTAGTGACACAACTGATCCGGCGTTGGTTGTTAAAGCAATAAATTTCCTTCGGGAATACGGACTACGCGTGGTCGTTTCGAGAAGCGGCTCGCATTCGGACGAACCGCAGCACCAGCAAGCCCCACCTCGGTTTCTCAAACTGGAAGCTGTCTCTGAACAAACGGGCATGGGAAAATCAACCATTCTCGCTTGGGAGGCTACAGGGAGATTCCCTCGCGCTGTCCGCCTGTCGGCGACGCTACGAGTATGGTTACAGAAAGACGTGGACAATTGGATACGTGATCAACACGCAAAAACC
>CAMDDY010000237.1 GCA_945893125.1 Bordetella parapertussis | reverse complement strand
CCTGCTGCTCCGGCGTCATCTGATCATACGGAATCTCGGCATAACGTCCGAAGGTGGGTGTGCCAGCCATGAATTATCTCCTGTGGTGTAGGGATCGATGTGGTGTGGAACTTGACCGGAATGTGGATCGGGACGCACCGGCCTTAGCGCAATTTATGCCTCGTGCGTTAAAGCGTCAATCCAGCTTAACCCCCGCCGACCTCACAATCGGCCCCCATTTGTTGTAATCGTTCTTAAGCTGCGCGGCCAGTTGCTCGGGCGTGCCCGGCGCGGGCTCGGCGCCGCGCGCGGTGAGACGTTCGCGCAGATCTTTATCGGCGAGCGTTTTGTGTAGGCCCGCATTGAGCCGGTCAATCACCTCGCGCGGCGTTTTGCCCGCCACCAAAATGCCATACCAGTTCGACGCTTCGACCTTGGGCACGCCCTGCTCCGCCATCGTCGGCAAATCGGGCAGCAGTGACGAGCGCTTCGCCACCGTAATCGCGATGGCGCGCAGGCGGTTGCTTTGCACATGCGGCAGCAGCACCGGCAAATCGGCGATCATCATCTGCGTGTGACCGCCCAGCGTGTTGGTGACGGCGGGCGCGGCGCCGCCGTACGGCACATGCACGATCTCGGTTTTGGTTTCGGATTTAAATAGTTCCAGCACCAGGTGCGGCAGGCCGCCGTTGCCGGTGGATGCGGCATTGATCTGGCCGGGCCGTGATTTCGCCAGCGCGATCAGTTCGTTCACGTTTTTCACCGGCAAAGACGAATGGACCACCAGCAGTTCCGGCGTGGTGGTCACCATGGATACCGGCGCAAGATCGCGCAGTGCGTCAAACGGCAGTTTCAGAAAAACATGTGGATAGATGCCGAGCGCGGTACTCGACAACACCATCGAATAACCATCCGGCGGCGACTTGGCGACGTGATCCACGCCGATGGTGCCACCGGCGCCGCCGCGGTTATCGACGATCACCGATTGGCCCATCGCCTCGCTCAATTTGCCCATGATCATGCGCGCCACAATGTCGATCGGCCCGCCGGGCGGGAACGCCACCACGATACGCAGTTGCTTTGAGGGATAAGCCTGCGCGCAGACTGCGGCAGGCATCACGATTGCAGCAGCCGCAACCAGCCATTTAACCGGTAAAACCATTTGGATTCTCTCGTCAGGATATAAAGTTCCGATTGTGGAACATTCAAAGGTGGAACTCAATCGCGGGTTGAGCGAGATAGCCGTGGCTGCTAACATTCGCCATCCTGATATCTGCGTTTGCCCCTCCCTCACCCTCCTTCCCTCTCCCGGCGGGAGAGGGAAGTGAAAGCCCTTCTCCCCTCGGGAGAAGGGTTGGGATGAGGGAAGTCTTTAGAAATCCCGGCTTGATCAATCCAAATTCCCAAGGTAACCACCATGCAAGAATTCGACGTACTGGTAGTCGGCAAAGGTAACGCCGCCCTCTGCTCCGCGCTGTCTGCTCATGAACACGGCGTCAAAATCGCCATGCTCGAAGCCGCCTCCGAAGAAGAACACGGCGGCAATAGCCGCTTCGCCGGTGGCGTGATGCGCTTTGCGTATGAAAAGGTTGACGACTTAAAGCGCATCACCGAGGTCACCGACGACGAAATCGCCACCAGCGATTTCGGCACCAACACCACCGACGAATATTTCGACGATCTGTTTCGCCTGACCGCGTATCGCACCGACCCGGATCTGTCGGAAATCCTCATCACGCAAAGTCAGGATGTGATGGCGTGGCTGCGCACCAAGGGGGTGAAATTTCTGCTCAACTTCGGTCGCCAATCCGGGCTGGTTAACGGCAAGCGCAAATTTTTCGGCCGCATGCCGATAGAGGCGCACGGCGGCGGCGCGGGGCTGGTGGATTATCTCGACAAAGCGGTCAAAGCCAAGGGCATTGAGGTTTTTTACAACACCCGCGCCGTATCGTTGATATACGACGGCGAAAAAGTCTCCGGCGTGCGTGCGCAGATGAACGGCAAGATGACCGAAATCCGCGCGAAGTCGGTGGTTCTCGCGTGCGGCGGCTTCGAGGCCAATCCGGAAATGCGCACGCGTTACCTAGGCCCCGGCTGGGAACTGGTGAAAGTGCGCGGCTCGCGTTTTAATCAGGGCGACGGTCTGAAGATGGCGCTGGATATTGGCGCCGCGCCCTACGGCAACTGGTCGGGTAGCCACGCGGTGGGCTGGGATCGCAACGCGCCGGAGTTCGGCGATGTCAGTGTCGGCGATCAATTCCAGAAACACAGTTACATTTTCGGCGTGCTGATTAACGCCGACGGCAAGCGCTTTGTCGATGAAGGTTGGGATTTCCACTCGTTCACCTACGCCAAATACGGCGGTGAGGTGTTGAAACAACCGGCGCAATTCGCGTGGCAGGTTTTCGACTCCAAAGTCACCAAACTGCTGCGCTCCGAGTATCGCATCAAGATGATGACCAAGGTGTCGGCCAACACGCTGGAAGAACTCGCCACCAAGCTCGAAGGTGTGAACCCGCAGGGCTTTTTGAAAACCGTGCGCGAATACAACGCCTCGATAAAAAAGGACGTGGCCTTCGATCACACCATCAAAGACGGCAAATGCACCGTCGGCATCGAGCCGCAAAAATCCAACTGGGCGCAGCCGCTCGACGCGCCGCCGTACGACGCCTACCAAACCACCTGCGGCATCACCTTCACCTTCGGGGGGCTACGCATCATCAAGGAAACCGGGCAGGTGATGGACGTGCATCTGAAACCGATTCCCGGTCTTTACACCGCAGGCGAGATGGTCGGCGGCTTGTTCTTCTTTAATTACCCGAGCGGCACCGGGCTGGTTTCCGGCGCAGTATTCGGGCGCATCGCGGGCGCGGGTGCGGCGCTGGCGGCCAAAGCAACGTAAGGCCGGCTGCCGAAGACTGCCCGCATGCCGGCGGCGCGGAATTGGTTGAGCGCAGCGTGCGTTGCTTACGTAGGCATTGCCGCTGCGTCGCTCAATCCAGCAGCGGCGCAATCGTATCCCGCCAAACCCGTGCGCTTCATTATTCCGTTTGCGCCCGGCGGCGGCAATGACATTATCGGGCGCGCAATTGCCGCCAAGCTCACTGAAGCGTGGAAGCAGCAGATGGTGGTGGACAACCGCCCCGGCGCGGGCGGCAACATCGCCGGCGAAATCACCGCGCGCGCAGCACCCGATGGGCACACGGTATTTCAATTCAATATCGCGAACGTGATCGCCGCGAGCATCTACCCAAAACTCGCCTATGACCCGGTGCGCGATTTCGCGCCCGTCACGCAAATCGGCGGCAGCCCGTTCCTGCTGGTGGTTCACCCCTCGGTGCGCGCCAACGATGTGCGTGAACTGATCGCGCTGGCCAAGGCGCAACCCACGCTGCTGAATTACGCGTCTTCCGGAAACGGCGGCTCCACCCATCTGGTGACGGAGCTGTTCAAATCGATGGCTGGCATTTCCATGACGCACATCCCCTACAACGGCGCGGGGCCGGCGCTGACCACTTTGTTGAGCGGACAAGTGCAACTGTTCTTCATGGTGCCCGCCACTTCGTGGGCGCACATCAAGGCCGGGCGGCTGCGCGCGCTCGCGGTATCCAGCGCGCAACGCAGCAAGCTAATGCCCGAATTGCCGACCGTTGCGGAATCCGGCGTGGCGGGTTTTGAAGGCAGCACCTGGTACGGCGTGGTGGTTCCCGCGCGCACGCCGCCCGCCATCGTCACGCAACTAAACCGCGATATCGTGGCCGTGCTGAACGAACCCGACATGCGCGAGCGCATGAGCAATCAGGGCATTGAATTGGTCGCCAGTTCCCCCGATGCGTTTGCCCGCTTCATACAGGCGGAACATGCCAAGTGGGCGCGGGCGGTGAAGATTTCCGGCGCGCGCGTGGATTGAGAACTTATAGTTAAGTGATTGTTTTTATTGTGTTTTTTATTGCATCGCCTTGGGAGTTTCATGTGAGTCACGACGCCACCACCGATAACCCCTACACCCGCGGTATGGCGCAATTTGTAGCGGGCCTGACCTTTGAAGCGATTCCCGCCGAGGTAATTGCGCGCATTAAATTGCTGATGCTCGACGCACTCGGCTGCGCGCTCTACGGCGCCGATCTCGAATGGAGCCGCATGCTGCAAACCACGCTCACGCGCGTGGACACGTCGCGCACTTGCGGCGTGTGGGGCACGGCGCTAAAACTCTCCGCGCCGCACGCCGCGTTGATTAACGGCACACAAGTGCAGGGCTTTGAACTCGACGACGTGCACCGCGCGGGCGTGTTGCACGTGGGCGCGGTGGTGTTGCCCTCACTCATTTCGATTACCGAAATGAATCCCGGCGTGAGCGGCAAGGATTTCCTCACCGCCGCCGTCGCCGGTTATGAGACCGGCCCGCGCGTGGGACTGTGCATGCGCCCCGATCACATCGCGCAAGGCTGGCATTCCGGCGCGACCCTCGGCGTATTTTCGGCGGCGGCCAGCGCCGCGCGTGCCTTGAAGCTCGATGTCGATAAAACCGTACACGCCCTCGGCATCGCCGGCACGCAAGCCGCCGGGCTGATGGCCGCGCAATACGGCGCGATGGTCAAACGCATGCACGCCGGACGCGCATCGCAATCGGGCTTGTATGGCGCGCTGCTGGCGCAATCCGGCTTCACCGGCATCGTCAATGTATTCGAAAGCGAATACGGCGGTTTCTGCACCACGTTTTCGCACTCGCAGGAACGTTTTGATCTGCCCGAACTCACCGCAGGTTTCGGCAGCGTGTGGCAGACCCTGAACGTGGCGCTGAAGTTTTATTCGTGCGTCGGCAGCAACCACACCACGCTCGACGCGATACGCGAAATGCAGGCCGAGAAACCCTTCGGCGCGAACGACGTGAAGAAAATCGCCGTGCATGGCTCGCAAGTCACCATGGATCACACCGGCTGGAAATACGTACCGCAGGGCTTAACCGCGGCGCAACTCAATCTGTCGTACTGCATCGCGACGTGGCTGCTGGAAGGCGATTGTTTTGTCGATCAGTTTACCGAGGCGATGGTGGCCGATCCGGCGCGCATGAAGTTAGCGAACATCGTCGAAGTACATCACGACGACGCCATCACCCGCTTGGGCGCAAAAATGCGCCACAAGGTGCGCGTTGAAGTGTTCCTCAACGACGGCACGCGCATGGAACGCACCATCGAATCGGCGCGCGGCAGCGAGCACAAATTCGCCTCCGAAGCTGACATCGTGGCGAAATTCGAAAAACTCGCCATCAAGGCGCTGCCGAAATCACAGGTGGAGCAACTGCGCGATGCGATGCTGGGGTTGGACAAACTGGAAGACGCCGGCGCGATTGCACGGCTGTTGGGGAAACGCTAATAGCTAAAAATCGTAATTTGATCTGACAGACAGCGTCAGCGCGCATGCCCGGCGACCGGCAATTTTTGTTAAACCAACACCGCCAACACCGCGTGATTGACCGCTTGTCGGCCCGACGATATAGTCGCAGCAGGGGAAAAAGGTGAATTCAAATCCCCCTCATCGACCTTGCTTTAGTTTTAGCACCTGCTTCCGAAGTTCGCGTGGGCGCGTGTTGCCTCTGCTTGCGAACGCCGAAACCGGAAAACCCTCCAGGAAATTCCAACATGACGCTCTCTCGCACTGTTCTCCTTCCGTGTGGTCTGGCCCTCGCGCTCTTCTGTGGGGCGGCTCAGGCTCAACCGGCCGCTCAGCCGGTCACACAAGGCGGCAAGCCCATGATGACCCTGCAAATGCCGGCGACCCCCGACCCGGCCCGCGTCACGCTTGATCCCAAGACCACCGCCTTGATCGTGCTCGATTATGTCGAGGACATCTGCAATGCACAGCCGACTTGCAAGGGCCAGATGCTGCCGGCCATGATCCCGTTCCTGGAGCGGGTACGCAAGGCGGGCCTCGTCGTGGCTTACGGCACGCGCGAGCGCAACATGACCCACTGGCTGAAAGAGGTCGCGCCGGCTGCGGGCGACATCAAAATCATAAATTTCGCTCAAGACAGGTTCTACAACACCGATCTCGACAAGGTGCTGAAGGCGAAGGGCATCAAGACGCTCATCATGGTGGGTTGGAAGATCAGCGGTTCGGTGACCTACACGTCGGTCGGCGCGATGGTGCGTGAATACACCGTCGTTATTCCGATGGATACAACCTCGGCCGGCAGCAGCTACGAGACGACCATCGGTTTCTATAATGTCCTGAATTCGGGCAATGCGAACCTGGCGAATGAACCCTTGAAGCCAAGAGCCGTTACGCTGACCCGCACGGACATGATCACCTTTCAGTAGAACTCACCCCGCGAAGGGCGCAATACAACGCTAATTTTCGCGTATCCCCGCCGTCTTGATCACCCGGCTCCATTGCTCATTCTCCGCCCTCATATGTACGGCGAATTCGGCGGGCGTGCCGCTCACGGCTTCCGCGCCTTCGGCGAGCAGGTTTTTCATCATCTCCGGCGATTGCATCGCCCGGTTCGCCTCGGCGGCAAGACGGTTGATGATGGCAGGCGGTGTTTTCTGCGGCGCGATCAATCCGTACCAGTTCACAACCACCACGCCTTTCACGCCCGCTTCGGCGAAGGTGGGCACGTTTGGCAATGCCGGCACGCGTTTGCCCGGTGTCACGGCCAGCGCGCGCAGCCGCCCGCTGTTGATATACGCGATGGACGAAATAATCGTCGGGAACGACGACTGCACTTGTCCGCCCACCAGATCGGCATAGGCGGTGCCCATGCCCTTGTACGGAATGTGTGTCATGCGTGTGCCGGTGGCGATTTTGAACAGTTCGCCGCTCATGTGAATCAGGCTGCCGATGCCCGATGAACTGTAATTAACCTTGTCCGGATTCGCCTTGAGATACTGCGCAAACTCCAGCACTGATTTCGCCGGCAGCGAGGGATGCACCGCCAGCACATACCCTTGCGCCGTTACCTGCGCCACCGGCGCAAAATCACGTTGAATGTCGTGGCGCGATTTGTACAGCAGCGGATGCACCACGGTGGTGGCGCTGATCATCATCAGCGTGTGGCCGTCGGGCGCCGATGCGGCGGTGATGTCGAGCCCGATCTGGCTGCCCGCGCCGGGGCGGTTATCAACCACAAAGGTTTGTCCGAATGCTTCGCCCAGCCTGATGGACAGGCCGCGCGTGACGGTGTCCATGCCGCCGCCGGGCGCCAGCGGCACGATGGTACGCACCGGACGATTGGGGTAGGCCGCACTGTTCGAAGCGGTTTGCGCCAGTGCGGGGGCTATCGTAGCGGCGGCGCTGGCGGCGGCCCACAGGCCATAAATAACATAAGTATATGTTTTCATTGAAAAAATTATAATCGTCGAACAGGAAGTAGGCGATTGTGCCTGATTCGCAGCGCTGCTGCACAATGTTATTCGACGGTGCGATCCCAAACGATTTGGCCCTTGCTGTGATCAATGATTCAACGTTGCCGCCGTTAACTCGCTGGCGATGCAGACGAAATTTCCGGCGCATTCATGCTGGTACACTCGCTACGTGAACTCTCTGCTGCGCCCAACGCTTTGAAAGCCTTATCCGTACACTTCGTAATCGCACTGGCGCTGTGCAACATGACCAGCGTGCGCGCGGGGCGCGTGCTGCTCACGCTCTACGCCATCAAGCTCGGCGGCGGTCCGCTCGCCATCGGCATGCTGGCGGCGTCGTTCAGCATCATTCCCGTGCTGTTCTCCTGGGTGGGCGGACGCTGGGCCGATCGCTTTGGTTCACGCTGGCTGTTGTTCATCGGCGTGGGCGGCAGTTCCGGCGGCATCTTGCTGCCGTTTTTCTGGCCCAGCCTGACCACGGTATTCATAGCCGGACTATTAATTGTACTGTGTTATTAATGTTTAGATTTTCGTGCGTATGACTTCGCGCAGCACGGGCATAGCGAAAGACTTCGAGCGATGGCGCGGCCCAGACGATAACGCGCCGTTGCGATGGACCAGGGGACGTGCCGTTGCATCGGGGACAGACCC
>CAMDDY010000236.1 GCA_945893125.1 Bordetella parapertussis | reverse complement strand
CCTATTGCGCCGCATGCTTGCTTTGCCAACCTCATTCGGCGCTACGAGAATTCGCCTCGCATCAGTATCTATTACACTAGACTTCTCCGAAGCCGCACAGACTCAAAAGGAACCCAACAATGCAAATCGCCGAAAACAAATTCATGTACTTCACCCAACCGGGATGAAGTAGCTGCCTCCGAACGAAAGAGTTTCTTTCGAAAAACGGTGTGGATATGGTGGTGATCGACGTGTTGAACGACGCCGGTGGCCGCGAGTTGTTGTTGAACAAATACGGCTTGCGCAAGGTGCCGGTGCTGGCGAAGGGCGATCAGTACGCCATGGGTCAAATGCTCGATCCGTTTGCGAAGCTGGCGGGTCTGCCGATGCCGGGCGCTGACGGGTTGTCGCCGGAACAGCTTTATAAAAAATACGCCATGGTGTTTGCCGCCGGGCAGCGTTACGCGCGGCAGTTTCCCGCCGACAAATTCCGCGAGCGCGTGATCCCGCATCGGGAGCGCGTGATCCGCACGCTGTGTTACCACGTGTTTCGCATCGGCGAAGCGTTTCTGGAAACCTGGAACGGCGCGGAATACGGCGCGAAAATCGCCGACAATGAACCGCCGGAGGCCATGCTGACCGGCGATGATGTCGCGCGTTATGGTGCCAGCGTGTGGAAAAAATACGAAGCGTGGTGGAGTGGGCTAAGTGCTGGTGATCGCGCGCTGGCAAAAACCCTCAAAACCTATTACGGCGACACCGGGGCGCACAAAGTGTTCGAGCGCGTGACCTGGCATTCCGCGCAGCATTGCCGGCAATTGATTGCGGTGCTGGAACGCATGGAGATTAAACCGGATGTGCCGCTGACGGCGGCCGATCTCGCGGGGCTGCCGTTGCCGGAGCGCTTGTGGGAATGACGGGTAGCGGGATGGTTGCGGTATAAATTACGCGACCACGCGACGCCTACCCCGGTGTGTGTTTCGCAAGAAACGCGTTGATCTTCACGCGAGCGGTTTCCAGCGGCGTGCCGGCTTTCCATTCGGTAATGTATTCGTCCACGTTCGGCAGGAGTTTGGCGCACTCGTCCGAAATGGGTCGCGGATGGGCGTCGTCGTTGCCCGCCAGCAGCAGGCACGGCGTTTTGACGCTGGCGACTAACGCGCGGTCGGCGCTGTAGACAAAACCTGCGGTGTAAAGGTTGTTGTAGAACCCGTCGAGCACCGCTTCGCTGGGCGCCGGGGTGAGATTTTTGGCCCAATCGTTGAAACGCGCGGGGCGTTCCGGCTTCATTGGCCCGACGCGGCCGATGGGCTGCGCGATGATCGCACTGGCAAAACGCTGCGGCTGCGCTTTTAACAAACTGAATATGAACGAGCCGCCGATGCATTGCCCGAACAAATGGCAACGCTCGATTTTCAGATGATCGAGTACCGCAAGATGATCGGCGGCATAGCTGTGCCAGCCATCTTGTGCAGTGAGTGGCGCACGCGAGCGACCGCCGGCATTGCGCTGATCCATCACGATCACACGATAATTCGGCGACCATTCGGCGACGGGCTTCACCGGCGCCATTGCGCTGTCCCATACCGCGATAGTGGATAACAGCCCGGCGGGTGCAAAGGTGAGTATCGGGAAGCCTTGGCCGTGCGCTTCGTAATAAATGCTGGCACCGTTGTGTTCGATGGTGGGCATGTTGATATCCTCAGTACGGTTCTTTGACAAAAATAAAAGTGGTGCCCTGCACGATCGGCGCGCTTGCGCCGACGAACGACACATTGACATCTTTCACCTGCCGCGCGCCCGCGCGCCCCGACGCTTGCAGCGCGCCTTCGATGATGTGCCACAGGCCGTGGATGCGTCCGGTGCCCAAGCTGCCGCCGAAGGTGTTGAGCGGCAGTTCGCCATCGAGTTCGATCCGGCCATCCTGTATGAAGTCGAGCGCTTCGCCTTCTTTGCAGAAGCCGTACGATTCGAGACCGTAAATCACCGATGCCGAAAAGCCGTCGTAAATTTGCGCGACATCGACGTCTTTCGGCGTGAAGCCGGAACGCTCCCAGGTGAGTTTCGCTGAACTGCTGCCGCCTTCCATGTAACTGCTGAGGCTACCGATGCGGCCCGCCACTTCAAAGTGCAGGCGCTGGCCGTAGCCTGCCAGGTACGCGGGTTGCGGTTTGAGATCGCGCGCGCGGTCGTCGCGGGTGAGCACGATGGCGCATGCGCCCTGCACCGGAATATCGCAGTCGTACAAACAAAACGGATGCGCGACCATGCGCGAATTCAGATAGTCCTCGCGCGTCAGCGGCGTGCCGTAAAAATACGCCAGCGGATTTTTTTGCGTATGCTTGCGTTGCGTTACCGCGAGGGTGGCCATTTTCTCGCGATTCTGGTTGTTCTTTTCCAGCCAGCGGGTGTACGCGACCGCCATGCCCTGGCCCGGCCCGCCGAAGCCATAGGGGCCGGTGAATTGCAAAGCGCCAGCCGCTTGTGCGCCGGGCAGATTTTGATAGGTGCCCTTGGGGTTGTGCATCGCACGCCACACCACCGCGTACTTGCACACGCCCGCGAGCAGTGCATTCACAGCCTGCTGCACCGCGCCGCCGATATTCACCGAGCCGGTTTGGATGTGCCACGTCAGGTTCGGCAGTTTCAGCATGGCCATCATGCAGTTGACCGACACAATGGAAATGCCGTCCACTTCCGCGTGCCCGGTCGCGGGCAACTCCGGATAAGTCGCCAGCCCATCGATGTCCGGCATTTTCAGTCCGGAATCCTCTACCGCCGCGCGCACGGCTTCCAGCGCGTGCGCCGCCAAGGGCCGTTCCGCCGTGCGCGTGGCCTTGGAAAAGCCCACGCCGCTGACCGCTATCTTGCACCGGTTCTCCCACATCGCGTGTGCTCCTTAGTCTTTCGCCAGCCGGAATTGCGGCAGCGTGAATTCATCGTTCAACGGCTGGAATACCACTTCGACGCGGCGTCCGACTTTGGCTTCGGTGTACTCCGCATCCAGCAGATTGCCCGCCATCAGCGCGCCGGGTGCCGCGTCGAGCTCGACGATGATGCTGGCGTACGGCACGGCCGAGGCAAAGCGTTTGTCGCCGGTGTGATACATGATGGTGTAGGCGTAGATCGTGCCTTTGCCCGCGACCGGCTCGAATTTCAGATCGATGCTCATGCAGTTCACGCAGGTGGCGTACGGCGGGTGCTGAAAATGTTTGCATTCCTGACAGCGTTGCAGCGCCAGCACGTTGTTTTTGGCGGATTCCCAGAACGGTTTCGTCCATTCGTTCGGCACGGGAATCGGCCGGGTGACTTTGCTCCAGTCGCTCATGGTGATGACCTCTATAAACTGGGATAAAAATGCAACGCGGTTTTGCCGAGTATCCACGCCTGATCGTCGGCGGACAAATGCGCCAGCGCCTGCTTCGATTCTTCCAGCCGCGGCTTGATGCCGCCGAATTTTGGATGCGCCGGGTAGTTGGAGCTCCACATGATGCGTTTCGCGCCGAACACCTGCACGAGTTTTGTGTAGAGCTGCTCCGGCGTGCCGCCGCCGTCGCGCGCGGCGGCGATGTTGTTGATCGCCGTTTTGATATACACGTTCGGATTCGCGGCGAGTGCAAACAACGGCGCCAGCACGGTGTAATCCGGCGGCGCGCCGACTTTATGGCCCCACGCGTGCTCGAACGCGACTTTCACGTCGGGATATTTTTCCATCGCCGGAATGATTTTGGAAATCTCCCACACGCGATCATTCACCGCCAGCGGCAGCTTCAGCGACTGGATGCGTTCCCATAGCGGAAAGGTGGCGGGATTGCCCAGCGAGCTTTCCGGCAGCCGGCCGCGCATGAAGCGGATGCCGGCAACCCCTTGTTTTTCCACCAGCCGGCTCAACATATCGGGTGCATTCGGGTCCATCGGGTCGAGCACAACCACGCTGGCAAAACGCTGCGGATACTTTAACGCCGAATCCACGGTATAGCTGTTGTCGTATTCGTAGACGAAATAGGCTTGCACCAGCGTGGCCTTATCGATGCCGGCTTCATCCATCATCGCGATGAGATTTTCCGTGGTGGTTAACGGCCATTCGGTTTGGCCGATTTCGGTGATGGACGGAATCGAACCCGCGCGCGCGGTATCGCGAAGCTGCGGATAGTTTTTGCAGTCGTCGGTGAAGACGTGTACGTGCGTGTCTACGATCATGATGGCTTGAGCGGGGATTGATTGAGGAACGTTGAACATACCACAGGGGCGCGGCGTCAAAATAGCCGCCGTTCGACGGCTTGCGCCGGCGCGCCCGTACTGAATTAAAATAGCACTCTATACTGCTTTAGGAATCCCATGCCTGCCGTTCCCCGCCTTACTACCGCGTTGTCCGGCCCGCCGCCCGCGCTGGAAAGCCAGTTGTTGGCGCAATCGATCAGCATCGAACACTGGTTTCGCGGCCAGTGGCTGGAGCACGCGCCGCCGTTTTACGGCTCGGTGGATTTGCGCAATAGCGGTTTTAAGTTGGCGCCCGTGGATACCAATTTGTATCCCGGCGGTTTTAATAATCTGAATCCGGATTTTCATGCGCTGTGCGTGCAGGCGGCGATGACGGCGGTGGAGAAAATCTGCCCGGACGCGCGCGACGCGCTATTGATCCCGGAGAATCACACGCGCAACCAGTTCTATTTGCAAAACGTCGCCACCATCGCGCGCATTTTGCGTCACGCGGGCATGAACGTGCGCATCGGCAGTCTGTTGCCGGGGTTGACCGCGCCGATGGAAATCGATTTGCCGGATGGCAAGAAACTCAAACTGGAGCCGCTAAAGCGCACGGGCAACCGGCTGGGGCTGGACGGCTTCGACCCCTGCGTGGTGTTGCTGAATAATGATCTCTCGGCGGGCATACCCGAGGTGCTGCGCAATATCGAACAGCCGTTGTTTCCGCCGTTGCATGCGGGCTGGGCGGTGCGCCGCAAGTCGATTCATTTTGCCGCCTACAACGATGTGGCGAAGGATTTCGCGCAACTGCTGGGCATTGATCCGTGGCTGATTAATCCGTATTTCGAGATGTGCGGCAAAATCAATTTCCACGAAAATCTGGGCGAGGAGTGTCTGGCCGGGTACGTGTCGGAAATTCTCAATGACATCCGCGCCAAATACAAGGAATACGGTATCACCGAAGAACCGTTTGTGATCGTCAAGGCCGATGCAGGCACCTACGGCATGGGCATCATGACGGTGAAAGACGCCTCCGAGGTGCGCGGCTTGAATCGCAAGCAGCGCAACAAAATGTCGGTGGTGAAAGAAGGCATGCAGGTGCAGGAGGTGCTGGTGCAGGAAGGTGTGTACACCTTCGAGACCGTGCGCGATGCGGTGGCCGAGCCGGTGGTATACATGGTGGATCGCTTTGTGGTGGGCGGGTTTTACCGGCTCAACACGCAACGCGGCAAGGATCAGAATCTCAACGCGCCGGGCATGCAGTTCGAGCCGCTGGCGTTCGCCGAGCCATGCTCGTCGCCGGATCCGGATGATCCGGATTGCGCGCCGAATCGGTTTTACGCCTACGGCGTGATCGCGCGGCTGGCGTTGCTGGCGGCGTCGATAGAGTTGGAGCGCACCGGGCCGCTCGTCGAATCCGCCGCAGCATGAGTGCAATGAAGCTCGCCTTCATCGTTGATCCGCTCGACGAATTCAAAATTGTCAAGGACACCTCGTTCGCGATGATGCGCGAGGCGGCAGCGCGCGGTTGCGAGTTGTACACCTTGCAGCAGGAGGATATTTTCTGGCGCAAGCAGCGGGTGGCGGGCCATGCGGCGCGCTTGCACCTTACGGGTGAGAAAGCTGCGTGGTATCGCAGCGACGCGGCGGCGGAAACCGATCTCGCGCAATTCGACGCGGTGATTATGCGCAAAGACCCGCCGTTCGACATGGAGTATGTCTACAGCACCTATTTGCTGGAGCTGGCGGAAGCGCAGGGCGCGCGCGTGTTCAACCGTCCGCGCGCGATCCGCGATCACAATGAGAAGATGGCGATCGCGCGTTATGCACAATTCGTAGCCCCCACCCTCGTCACACGACTGGAAAAACTGCTGCGCGACTTTGTGGCGGAACACGGCGACACGATTTTCAAGCCGCTCGATGGCATGGGCGGCAGTTCGATTTTCCGTGTGCGCAACGATGATCCGAACCTGAGCGTGATTATTGAAACGCTCACGCAACTCGGCACGCGCACCATCATGGCGCAGCGCTATTTGCCGGAGATCATTGATGGTGATAAACGGGTACTGCTGATCGGCGGCAAGCCGGTGCCGTTTTGCTTGGCGCGTATCCCCAAGGCAGGCGAGACGCGCGGCAATCTGGCGGCGGGCGGCACCGGTGTTGCGCGTGAATTGACGCCACGCGACCGCGAGATCGCCGAGACACTGGCGCCGTTGCTGCATGCGCAAGGATTGTTGTTGGTGGGCCTGGATGTGATCGGCAGTTGCCTCACCGAAATCAATGTCACCAGCCCGACCTGCTTTCAGGAAATTACCCGGCAGAGCGGTTGCAACGTCGCCGGGCTGTTTATGGATGCGCTGGAAGTATCCGTAAAATAGTCAATAAAAACAATTAGTTATACAACTCTGCGCGTATGATCGGCATTCTGCTCATTACCCACGGCACGCTCGGCGAAATCCTGATCGACACCGCGAGCCACATGCTCAACAAGCGTCCACTGCTGCTGCGCCAGTTGGGGGTTGCCGCCAAGGACGATCCGTTGCTGTTGCTGTCGCCGGCGCGCGCGATGGTGAAGGAACTCGACGACGGCGACGGCGTGTTAATCCTCACCGATATTTACGGCGCTACGCCCTCGAACCTGTGCGCGAAGCTGGTCGTGCCGGGCAAGGTGCAGGCGGTGGCGGGGGTGAGCCTGCCGATGCTGATCCGCGCGTTGACCTATCGTGAAAAATCCCTCGAGGTGATGATTTCCAAAGCCATCAGCGGCGGCTGCGAAGGCGTCATACGTGTGCCACAGGCGACCCTACCCCATGCTGCAACAGGAAGTTGAAATCGTAAACCGGCTCGGGCTGCATGCCCGTGCTTCGGCCAAGTTGACACAAACCGCCGGGCAGTACGCATCGGAAGTGTGGGTCAGTCGCAACGGTCGCCGCGTCAACGCCAAGAGCATCATGGGCGTGATGATGCTCGCCGCCGCCAAGGGTTCGCGCATCACCGTGGAAACCAACGGTGACGACGAAGCGCCCGCGATGCAGGCGGTCACCGCGTTGATCGCAGATAAGTTCGGCGAAGGCGAGTAAGCGCAGAGTGAGGCGTTAGGGGTGAGGCGTGAGGCGTGCGCCGTGGTAATCTTGGGCTTCACTCCTCACGCTTAACGCCTCACGCCTCACGCACAAAATGAGTTTCACCCTTCACGGTATCGGCGTCTCCGGCGGCATAGCCATCGGCCGCGCGCATCTGGTGTCACACGCCACGCTGGAGGTGAGCCATTACCTGGTGCCGCCGTATCAGGTGCCCGAGGAGTCCGCGCGATTCGATGCCGCGGTGCGCCAGGTACGCGCCGAATTCACCGAGTTGCGCACCGAAATACCGGCCGGTTCTCCGGTGGAATTTTCGGCCTTCGTCAATTTGCACTTGATGATCCTCGACGACGCCACGCTGTCGGTCGAGCCGCGGCGCATTATTGAAACCGAACGGTGCAACGCGGAGTGGGCGCTCAAGGTGCAGACTGACGCGCTGCTCGCGCAATTCGATGCGATTGAAGACACCTACCTGCGCGAACGCCGCAACGATGTCATTCAGGTGGTCGAGCGCGTACTGCGGGCGCTCTCGGGACGGCCCGGCTATGCGCCACCGCCCACGCCGGATTCCGAACAGGAACTGATACTGGTGGCGCATGATTTGTCGCCCGCCGACGTGGTGCAGTTCAAGCGCCATCAGTTCGCAAGCTTTATCACCGATGCCGGCGGCGCCACCTCGCACACGGCGGTGGTGGCGCGCAGCCTCAACATTCCGTCCATCGTCGCGTTG
>CAMDDY010000235.1 GCA_945893125.1 Bordetella parapertussis | reverse complement strand
TTGCCGAGTCAGGACGAGGTGTTTCCCGACCGTGATCATTTCGGGCGCATTTTTTACAACCAGGCGCGCATGTCCGCCGAAGGCATTGCGCAGATCGCGTGTGTGATGGGTTCGTGTACCGCGGGCGGCGCATACGTGCCCGCGATGAGCGACGAAACCATCATCGTGAAAAATCAGGGCACGATTTTTCTCGCCGGGCCGCCGCTGGTGAAAGCAGCCACCGGCGAAGTGGTGACCGCGGAAGCGCTGGGCGGCGCGGATGTGCATACGCGCTTGTCCGGCGTGGCGGATCATCTCGCGGAGAACGACGCACACGCTTTGGAGTTGGTGCGTGCATCCATTAGCAATATCAATAAAAACAACTACTTACATAGCGTTCGCGAGACGCCGTGCATGCCCCAGCTCGACGCCGCCGAACTCGATGGCGTGATACCCGCCAATCCGCGCACGCCGTTTGATATGCGTGAAATCATCGCGCGCGTGGTGGATGGTTCGGCGTTCGATGAATTCAAGGCGCGCTACGGTGCGACGCTTATCACCGGCTTCGCGCGCATCGATGGCTGGCCGGTGGGCATCGTCGCCAACAACGGCATTTTGTTTTCCGAGTCGGCGTTGAAAGGCGCGCACTTCATCGAGTTGTGCTGCCAGCGCAATATTCCGCTGGTGTTTTTGCAGAACATCACCGGCTTCATGGTGGGCGCGAAAGCGGAAACCGGCGGCATCGCGAAAGACGGCGCGAAGATGGTGACGGCGGTCGCCTGCGCGCGCGTGCCGAAATTCACCGTGATCGTCGGCGGCAGCTACGGCGCGGGCAACTACGGCATGTGTGGCCGCGCTTTCGGGCCGCGCTTTTTGTGGACGTGGCCCAACGCGCGCATCTCGGTGATGGGCGGCGAACAAGCGGCGGGCGTGCTGGCGCAGGTGAAACGCGACGCGCTGGAAAAAAATGGTCGTGCGTGGAGCGCCGAAGACGAAGCCGCATTTAAAGCGCCTATCCTCGAACAGTATGCGCGCCAGTCGAGCGCCTATTACGCGACCGCGCGGCTGTGGGACGACGGCATCATTGCGCCGCGCGATACGCGGCATGTGCTGGCATTGGGGCTGGCGGCGGCGGCAAATGCGCCGGTTGAAGCGACGCGCTTTGGCGTGTTCAGAATGTGAGTCGCGGTGGCGTGAGGCGTAGCAGCACGGCGCGGCGCGTATAATCTTGTAACGCCCGCACCTGTCCATTGCATGATTGCACGCACTGAAATCTGGCTTGCGCCAGAAAGACGGCGCGCGGCATCTGTGTTCATCCGTGGTTAAAGCGTTTTTAGGAATAAACATGATCCTCCCCAAAAAAGTAAAACTGGTAGAAGTCGGCCCGCGCGACGGCTTGCAGAACGAAGCCCAGCCTGTTTCCGCCGCCGTCAAAATCGAACTCATCCACCGCTTGCAGGATGCCGGTTTGCAATCGGTGCAATCCACCGCGTTTGTCTCGCCCAAGTGGGTGCCGCAGATGGCGGACAACGTGCAGGTGATGGCGGGCATCAACCGCAAACCCGGCGTGTCGTATCCGGTGCTGGTACCCAATCGCAAGGGACTCGACGCCGCGCTCGCCGCCGGCTGCACCGAAATTGTGGTGTTCGGCGCGGCGACCGAGGCGTTCTCGAAAAAAAATACCAACTGCACCATCGCCGAAGGCGTGGCGCGCTTTTCCGAGGTGTGCGCCGAAGCGCTGGCGCAGGGTCTGCGGGTGCGCGGCGATATGTCGGTGTGTCTGGGTTGCCCATACGAAGGCGAAGTCGATCCGCAAGCGGTGGTGCGGCTGGCGCGCGAACTCGATCAAATCGGCTGCCATGAAATCACCATTTGCGACACCATCGGCGCCGGCACCGCGGGCAAAACCCGCACCGTGATCGAGGCGGTGGCAAAACACGTCGCCATCGAGCGGCTGGCGGTGCATGTGCATGACACCTACGGCCAAGCCATTGCCAATATTTATGCGGCGCTGGAATGCGGCGTTGCGATCTTCGACAGCTCCGTCGCGGGGCTGGGCGGCTGCCCTTACGCCAAGGGCGCCACCGGCAACGTCGCCACCGAAGACGTGTTGTATCTGCTCGACGGTCTCAACATTGAAACCGGCGTGGACATGCAAAAACTCATCGCTGCGGGTGATTACATTTGCGGCGTGCTGGGGCGGTCGACGTTCTCACGCGCGGCGAAAGCCATTGCCGCGAAAATGGCGGCGTAGTGAATTGTGAGCCGGTGACAGACCCATACGACGACTTTGAATCGCCCTGCGTGCGCACCTGCGTGGTCGATCAGCACAGTAAATTCTGTATCGGCTGCGGTCGCACGCTGCACGAAATTTCCTACTGGACACGTTACACGCCGGACGAACGGCGGCACATCCTTCAGCAATTACCTGCACGCCGGCTCATGAATCCGGCGGCACCGAGTAACTAATCATGCCCTTGTCACCGCACCAACCCCGTAAACCGATGCACACCCGCGCCATCGAGTGCATAGGCTTTGAGCGCGAAGACGGTCTGTGGGACGTCGAAGCGCATCTGGTCGATACCAAGCCGTATGTGCATACACGACGCCACGGTGATTCGATCCGTCAGCCCGGCCAGCCCGTGCATAATATGTGGATACGTCTCACCATCGATCTCGATATGGTGATACACGAAGCCGAGGCCAAAACCGACGAAGGCCCCTATCCGGTGTGCGGCGATATCACCGTCAATTTCAAGCAGTTGGCCGGGGTAAAAATCGGCCCGGGCTGGCGGCGTGAAGTTAATCTACGGCTGGGCGGCACCAAGGGATGCGCGCATCTGGTTGAACTGCTTGGGCCGCTCGCCACCACGGCGTTTCAGGCCACCGGTCGCGCACGCGAGGCGCGCAATGCCGGTAAACCCATCACCAAGCTGCCGTATCAGCTTAATTCGTGCCACATTTACAAGGATGATTCGGAGTGGGTGCTGCATCGCTGGCCGCAGCATTACACCGGGGCGAAGAAAGCGCTTTGATCGTTTGTTTGTGATGGGTTACGGCCATTGGCCAGTACCCATCCTACGCAGCCATCCGTAGGATGGGTGGAGCGTAGCGTAACCCATCACCAACACACGTGATTACCCTGGGGTGTGCCTCCGATGCCACCATCGCGCCACCGGCGCGAGCGCGCCGAAAATACCGATGCTGGCAAACGCCAATCCCCACGCCAGCGTGCTGCGGTTGCCGCCCGCGAGATCAAGCACCACGCCGAATGTCAGTGGCGCTATTAACGCGGCGCTGAAACCAATAAACGAATACACCGCCATCATTGCGCCGCGCTGATCGGGATGCGCCGAGCCGATCGCGCCCGCGGTCAATGCGGCCGAATCGCCCAGCATCAGTGCGTAATGCACACACATGAAGGTAAACACCACGTACCACGGCAGGCCGGCGGTAAAGCCGAGTCCGCAGGCGAACAATCCCGATGCCGTCATGAACACAAAAATGACACGCTGCCGGCCATAACGCAGCGCCAGTTCGTTGCCCGTCACGCTCATCAGCGGGCCGCACAGATTGATAACGGCGGCGAGCGTGGCGGCACTCAGCACCGCCGCAGTCGTTCCTTCGGGCTGCAAGGTGGCGCAGAACACCAGAAACGCCACCATCCATGCACGCTGGCCGAACAACTCGTAGTTATGCACCACGTAGCCGAGAATGTAGTAACGCGTGCTGCGATTGGCCAGCACCGGGCGAAAATCCAGCAGCGCCGGTGACGCGGCGTGCGTGGCCTGGGTGCGGCCCCGCGGCATCAGCAGATTCACCATCAGCGCCGCCACCACCGGCGCCACCGCGCCGAACAGGAACGCCGCTTGCCAGCCGAATTCGCGCCCCGCATAACCGCAGACGAAGATGGAAACGCTGGAGCCCACGCCGAAACAGGCCGCGTAAAAAGCCGTGGCGCGCGCCTGCGCCGTGCCTTCCAGATGATCGGTGAGCGTTTTCAGCCCCGGCATGTAGGTGCCGCCCAAGCCGGCGCCAATCAGAAATTGACACAACAGCGCCGACCACAAGCCCTGTGCGAACAAGGCAAAACACAGCGCGCCGAATGCGGACAACAAACACGCCGCGAGATAAATGCGCCGCGAATCGATGCGGTCCGTCAGCGCAGTGAGCACCGGCACCGCTGTCATGTAACCCGCGAACGCAATGCCGCCGATCAGGCCGGCCTCGGAATTCGACAAGCTCCACTCGCGCTGAAACTGCGGCAGCAGCGTGGTATACGCCGCGAAGCCGCTCATGCTGAACGACTCGGCCACGCACATGATGATGGTCATGGCGATGGCGCTGCGTGGCGCGCTCAGAGCATCACCTCAGACAGCACCCGCTTTTTTCAGCAGCGCGGCAATCGCTTCCGCCATGCGCCGGTAGCCTTTGGCGTTGGGATGTATGGCGTCGGATTTTTGATCGCGCTGATACAACACGTCGGTGACGATTTTGCCTTCGTAAGGAATGCCGAACTCTTTGGCGATCGCTTCGTAAAACGGCGGTGCGCCGGTCAGCAGTGCAGGCTTCGGCACGCCCACCAGCACCACCGCGATACCTTGAGACTGAATTGACTTGATGATGGCGCGCAGATTGGATTGGGTTTGCGCTTCATCCACCTTGCGCAACATGTCGTTGCCGCCGAGGCACACAATCATCAGCTTGGGCTTGTGTTCGTCGATCACCTCCTGCACGCGCGCGAGCCCGCCTTCGGTAACTTCACCCGGCACGCCGGCACGCACCACTTTGCGCGCGATCAATTGCCCCAACACGATGGGATAACTTTCAGCTTCCGTGGCGCCGGTACCGAACGTCAGGCTGTCGCCAAACGCGACGATCACATCGGTGGGGGCGAGCTTGCCCAGCTTGGGCACGTTACCGCCGCAGCCTGCGGCCAGCATCAAGCACAATGCGAAAGTTATGTAACTAACTGTTTTTAAACATTTTTCTACATTTATCACGTTCGCTCACTTTCGCTCACTTTCGCTTCGCCACCCGCCCACGCTTGAAATCCCGCACGATTTCACGCGCGGCATTGTGGCCCGGCGCGCCGGTGACGCCGCCGCCGGGATGCGTGCCCGCGCTGCACATGTAGAGGCCCTTGATCGGCCCGCGATACGCGCCGTGGCCGAGCAGCGGACGCGCGCTCCACAACTGATCGAGTGTCAGCGCACCATGAAAAATATCGCCGCCGGTCAGCCCGAAACGCGTTTCCAGATCGAGCGGCGACATCACCATGCGGCCCAGCACACTAGCCTTGAAATTCGGTGCGTACTGATTCACCGTGTCTATCACCAAGTCAGCGGCAGGTTCTTTGATCTCATTCCAGTCCAGCCCTTTCGGCAACACCGGATTGAAGTGCTGGCAAAACAAACTCGCCACGTGTTTGCCCGGCGGCGCGAGCGAATCATCGACGGTGGAAGGAATCAGCATCTCCACCACCGGCTTGCGCGAGCAGCCCAGCGTGCGCGCATCAAAATAGGCCTGCTCCATATAATTAAGCGACGGCGCAAAAATGATGCCCGACTTGTGATGGTCGCGCGCCTGTTTGCCCGGCAGCGCGCTGAAATCCGGCAACTCCGATAGCGCGACGTTCATGCGGAACGTGCCCGATGCACATTTATAGTTGCGCATGCGTTGCAGAAAATCGGCGTCCAGCGCATGCGGTGCAACCAGTTTGGTGTAGAGCAACTTGGGATTGACGCCCGACACCACGCAGCGCCCTTCAATCACGCGACCGTCCGTCAACTGCACACCCTGCACGCCGCGTATATCCACGCACACATGCTCGACTTCGCAGCCGGTGATGATTTCGACGCCGCGCGCCTCGGCCTCCTTGCGCATCGCCTGGGTGATCGCGCCCATGCCGCCGATGGCGTGGCCCCATGCGCCGCGATGGCCATTGACCTCGCCGATGACGTGATGCAGCAGCACATAGGCCGAACCCGGCGTGTAGGGGCTGGCAAAATGCCCGACAATCGCGTCGAAACCAAATGCCGCCTTGAGCGCCTCACACTCGAACCACGCGTCGAGCACGTCGCCCGCGCTCTTGGTAAAAAAATCCAGCACGTCGCGGCGCGCGGCCATGTCGAGCTTTTTCATGCGCTTGGCGGTTTTCAGCGCGCTCGTAAAATCGGTGATGCCGCCGCCCACGTTCGGCGGCGTTTCCAGCAGCATCTCGCGCACCACGTCGGCGGCACGCTCGAGCATCACGTAATACCGCGGCAGACGTTCGGCATCGCGCTTGGAATAGCGCGCGACTTCCGCTTGCGTTTCGGTGAGCGTGCGTCCGATCAGAAAATGTTTGTTATCGGACAGCGGCAAAAAATTCGCCGCCGGGCGCTCGACGATGCGCAGCCCGTGTTCAGCCAGCTTGAGATCGGCGATCACCTTGGGATGCAGCAGGCTCACCGTGTAGCTGGCGGTGGAGTTGCGAAAGCCGGGGAAAAATTCTTCCGTGACCGCCGCACCGCCGACGATATCGCGCCGCTCGACCAACCGCACCTTCAGCCCGGCGCCGGCCAGATAACAGGCACACACCAGGCCATTGTGGCCGCCGCCGATGATAACCGCGTCGAATAGAGTCGTAAGTGACGTAAGTGACATAAGGCCAGCGTGAAAAGCCGGTATTATCCCCGCTCAGGATTGGAACTGCCAGCAGACTGGCCGCGCCTTGGTACACGCAGCGCATCGTCAAGCGTTAAATTGAACGTGCCGCCCGGTCAATTGTCTTTACAATGCCCCTATGAGAAAAAGCGCCATTTGTGTGATGTGCCTGATGCTCGCCGCCTTGCTGACGCCCGCCGTCACCTCGGCGGTGCAATGGCGCGGCCTGAATGCGCCCGGCGATTTTCAGTCGATGGTCGATATGGACAGCGTCTCCAGCGCACAGGGTGTGCAGCGCTTCATGCTGCGCCGTGCGTTTAATGTGCCGCAAAGCTTGCCGTCGGGACAATCCTACCTCAGCACGCGCCTGCATTATGTCGGCGATTGCTCGCGCGGCACGCTCGCGGTGGCGCTCACCGCTTTTTACGGCGACGACCGCAAACTGATACACAGCGAACAACGCTCGCCGATACGCCGCGCGGATTTCGTCGCGCCCGACAGTAGCGATGTCGCCGAAGCGATGAACCTTGCATGCCAGCGCATCGCGGAAGGCCCCGCCGCACCGGTGGCGCCCACACCTCCGGTGCCGAAACCGCCCGTGCGCGGCAGTACCAGCGGCTCGGGCATTATCGTCAGTGAATCCGGCCAGGTGCTGACCAATCATCACGTGGTCAATGCCTGCGACGCGCATGAAGTTATCGACGGCAACGCCGTGCATCAAGCCACCCTGCAAGCCGCGGATACGCAGCGCGATTTGGCGCTGCTGACCGTGGATAAACGCTTCGCCAACGTGGCGCGCGTGCGCAGCGATGCGTCGCCCAAACTGGGCGAAGCAATCACGGTAGTAGGCTACCCGCTGGTGAATGTACTCGGCTCCAACCCGACGGTGGGCTTCGGGCACGTGAGCTCGACCACCGGCATTCGCAACAATCCGGGGCAAATGCAAATCTCGGTGCCGATACAACGCGGCAACAGCGGCGGCCCGGTGTTCGATCAGGCGGGCAACGTGATCGGCGTGGTGGTCAGCAAGCTCGACGCCCTGAAAATGGCCGCCGCCGCGGGCGACCTGCCGCAGAACGTCAACTTCGCGATACGCGGCGAAGTAATGCGCCACTTTCTGGAAACCCATCAGGTGAATTTTCCGGTGTCGCGCAGCAGTTCCAAACTGGAAAATACCGACATCGCCAGCCAGGGCGCGGCAGTGACGGTACGGGTGCGCTGTGTGCGGCGGCCGGTGGCTGCACCCGTGGCGGCCAACCCACAGTAATCCACGCGAACGTGAGCCATGCCTGGCTCTGCATTATTCACGTCCAAAGAAACACCTTCCCCTTCCGGGGGAAGGCTGGGATGGGGGTGGGGTAGATTTAGCTGACCCCATCCCCACCCTAGCCCTCCCCTTGA
>CAMDDY010000234.1 GCA_945893125.1 Bordetella parapertussis | reverse complement strand
TAAGTAATTGTTTTTATTGAATATATTGTAGGTTTGCGCTGAGCCTGCGAAGCCCAACGCCACGAACGTGGTTATGCCCGCTCGCGATGCTGTACCTCGTATCGGGTGTTGGGCTTCCTTCGTCAGCGCCAACCTACGCAGTACATCCGTCACACCTGCGCAACCGACTTCCAGTTTTTCGTCAGATACTCCGCCGTGCGCCACCCCAGCGCCTGCGCGGTCAACGTCGGATTGTGCGAGCCGCTGGTGCCCATCACCGATGCGCCGATGATGCCGAGGTTGGGCACTTCGTGCGTGTAGCCCCAGCGATTCACCACATTGGTTTCCTTGTTGTCGCCCATGCGCGTGCCGCCGTAGGCATGTGTCGAAGGCCCCATGGTGCCTGCCGGGCCACGCGCCACTTGTGTCGCGCCGGCCTCCATGAACCATTGTGTCATGCGATCCTGCATGTAGGCGCCGATGCGTTTGTCGTTGTCCTTGAAATCGGCGGTGATGCGCGTCACCGGATTGCCCAGCGGGTCTTTCACATTCGGATCGAGATCGAGGTAGTTGTCTTCGTACGGCAACGTGCTTTTCTGGATGTACGCCAGGTTCCAGCGGTCGGCGTTTTGCCGGATGAACGATTTCCAGCCCGCGCCCCACGCCGGCGCTTTGCCGAAGGTGCTCATGCTTGCGGCGACGATCGGCCGGCGATCCGAGTACACCCACATATTGCCGCCGCCGATGAAATCCAGATTCGAGTGATCGAAATTATCATCGGCGTAGTTGTCCACCGCCACGCCCTGAGCCGGCATGCCGTACCACGCGTTGAGGTCGAACGGAAACAACGCGGTGAGCGTCGAGCCCGTGTTGTGCGTCATGTAATGCCGCCCGACCTGGCCGTTGTTGTTGGCCAGCCCATTCGGAAACGCCTTCGATTTCGACATTTGCAGCAGCCGCACGTTTTCATAGGTGTAGCTGCCGAGCAACACCACGTCGGCGGGCTGAAAATATTCCACGCCGCCCTTGAGATAGGTCACGCCGGTGACACGCGCCGTACGCTCATCGACTTCGATTTTGATCACATGCGCCAGATCCACCACCTTGAGCCGCCCGGTTTTTTGTGCGCGCGGAATGGTGCTGACAGTGGTGGAATTTTTGGCGTGAATATGGCAGCCGCCGCGATTGCAATAGCCGTGATACACGCAGCCGGGCCGGCTATCGTAGACCTGCGAGTTGATCGCCGCCGGGCCGGGAAACGGCGCCCAGCCGAGTTTCTTCGCCGCCGCACCCATGCGCTCGGTGAACTCGGTGCCGCGCAGCGGCGGCATCGGGAACTCACGCCGACGCGGACCTTCAAAAATATTGCCCGCCGGATCGATCTTGCCGTTGATGTTGCCCGCCTTGCCGGAGATGCCGACTTCGTACTCCACCTTGTCGTAGTAGGGTTCCAGCTCTTCCAGCTCGAACGGCCAATCCTCGACGGTGGAGCCTTTCGGGATGCGCGCCGCGCCGTAACGCCTGATGGTTTCGCTGCGCGTTTTAAAGTCCCACGGATTCAAGCGCCAGCTCTGCGCCCAGTAGTGCAGCGAAGTGCCGCCCACCGCGTTCATCATCGGATGCAACGGAAAACGCGGCGAATACGGCGCTTTTTCATTCGGGCGATGCGTGGGAATTTCACGATTCGCCTTCTGCACCGACTTCGGCCAACCGCGAAAATTATTGCTGATTTCGTCGGCGGCAAAATCTTTTGCGTCGAGCCAGCCGCCCGCTTCAAGACCGATCACTTCGCATCCCGCGCGCGCCAACGGCAGCACCGCTACACCGCCCACCGCGCCAAGGCCGACCACCACTACGTCGGTCTTTTTCAGATTAGTGGCCATGGCTGCTGCCTTTCGAAAGCGTGGCATCGCGATACGCGGATTGCCGCTGCGGCTTGGGCTTGACACTCATGCGCTGCTCCTCCGGCGCCACCGCCATGCGGATGCCGGGATAACCGATCAGATCCCAGCCGGCAAAGTTAGCGTTGCCGCCATACGCCGGATCGCAGAACGTGCCCTGTATCGTGTGATTGCGCACCAGGTTAAAAAACGCGGCCGAGTTGGGGGTAAAACCGGTGGCCGCATTTTTTTCCATCGCGCTCAGCACTGCGTCCTGATCGGCAGGCGCGAGTGCCGTGAACGCCGCGCCTTTGCTCGATTGCGCGTACGCGTTTACCGCCGCGAGGCCCGCCGCATACGCTTTGCGCGATCCGGCAAACGCATCCGCCAGCGAACGATCAATGTAGTCGGCGGCACGCGCCTCTTTCGCACCGGGAAACTGGTCGTCGCTGGGAATCAGCCGCGCGCAGATGGCATCGAGCACACCGGCTTCGGTTACAGTCAGCACCTGCAACGCGCTCACCTTCGGCGCAGCATCGGCGGCAGTTGCGGCCGCGGGCGTCAACACGCCGGACGGCAATGCCGCCGCGGCGCCCATCGCTGCAACCTGTTTTAGCGCTGTGCGCCGGCTGTTGTGTTTTTCATCTACCATGTTTTGTCTCCCGTTTGATAAGTGGTACCGCTTGCGCTCAGGTGCGCGCGCGCAAAACAAAATCCCGCACCGCCTGCGCACAGCGATCCGAATCCGTTGCCGCGACGTGGAACGAATCTCCCGGCAAAGCCAGCAACGTTGAGCCGGCAATCTTCTGCTGCCACGCGCGCATCTCGTCCACCGAGCCCAGCGCGCTGCCTTCGGTGGTAATCACCAGCGTGGGGCATTTGATATGTGCCAAGTCAGCAGCCACATCCCAACTGGGTATCGTGCCGACATAACCCAGAGCCGTCGATTGCGCGGTGCGCCCCATCAGATTTTTTGCCCACCACGCGCGGCCCTCGGGCGGAAAGTGGCTGCCGAGACGGCCTTCCATGGTGCTCGTCGCCCAGCTTTCAACGCCTTCGTGTTCGATGCGCTTCAACCAGGTATCGAGGACGCCGGGCTTGTGATCACGGCGCGGCGGCGGCGTGCCGATCAGCGTCAGCGTTTGCACCCGCTCCGGGTAGCGCGCCGCGAAACGCCGCGCGATGGTGCCGGCGATTTTGGCGCCCACCACGTGATAACGTTCGATGCCGAGTTGCTGCATGAGGTTGGCGAAATCATCGACCACCACATTGAGATCCCACGGATAGTCGCGCGGCATCGGGGTGGACGCACCGAAGCCTCGCATGTCGGTGCGCACCACGCGAAACTGCCGCGCGAGATGCGGCACCCAGCCGAACCACATCGCATGGCTCTCGCTGCTGCCGTGCAATAACAAAATGGTTTCGGGTTTGCGCCACGGATCGGTGAAATCATCGATCACGTAATGCATGTCGAGGTCGGCGGCTACGTGGGCTGTGGGCATAGGTGTGTTCCTGTTTTATTGAATAACGAAAAAAACTTGTGCGACGTTCACTGCACACCAGCGGACTTAACCACCTTGGCCCATATCGCGACCTCGCGCGCAAGATGTTTGCCGAAATCACCCGGCGTACCGGGTGCAGGCTCCGCGCCTTCGCCCGCGAGCCGCTCGCGCATGTCGCGTGCGTTCATGACGGTGGTCAATACGGCATTGAGTTTCGCGATCACATCCTGTGGCGTGCGCGCGGGTGCAGCGAGGCCAAACCACGATGTCACCGCATAACCCGGCACGCCGGCTTCGGCGACCGTGGGCAACTGCGGCAGCGCCAGTGAACGTTTGTCGCCGCTTGCCGCCAGTCCGCGCATTTTGCCGCTTTTCACGTGCGGCACCGCTGCCGTGATGTTCGCGAACATCAGGTGTATCTGGCCCGCGATCATATCCGTCACCGCAGCGCCCGAACCCTTGTACGGGATATGCACGAGGTCGATGCCGGTCATGCTTTTGAAATACTCCATCGCCAGATGCGTGGAATTGCCGTTGCCGCCGGAACCGAAGTTAAGCTGGCCGGGCCGCGCTTTGCTAAACGCGATCAGTTCTTTCACGCTGTTCACCGGCAACGACGGATGCACCACCAGCAGATAGTGGCCCGTGGTCGCCTGGCCCACCGGCGCGAGATCGCGCAGCGGGTCATAGGTAAGGTCACGCGCGTAACTCGCGGAAATCGTCAACGAGGGTGCGGCCATCAGCAGCGTGTAACCATCGGGCGCGGCCTTGACGACATTCAACACGCCCAGCGTGGCGCCGGCGCCGGGCCGGTTGTCCACCACCATCTGCGCGCCCAGCGTTTCACTCATGCGCTGTGCCACGATGCGTGCCACGATATCGACGCCGCTGCCCGGTGAGGACGCCACCACCAGCCGCACCGGGCGCACGGGATACGTTTGTGCGTGCGAGGCCATGGGGAATGTCAGCGCGAACGACATCAGCACAAGGGCGGCGAGGCGTTTCATTGGCGGCAGGTAAACCTTCAGGCGTGGCGATGCGGCCACGCGCAAATCATGCCAGATTTTTCAATGCGAGGTTCGATCTCGCGCCGGGGAGCCAGTAGAATCGCGGTGGATTGCACATCCGCGAGAGGTGATAAATTGCCAGTCCGTATTGCGCTGATTTTCAGCGTCATGCTTTTGTTCGCGCTGACGAGCGCGCCGTTGCGGGCGCAACCGTACCCCAGCAAATCCATCCGTTTTCTGGTGGGCTTTCCGCCGGGCGGCGGCGCCGACACACTGGCGCGCATGATCGGCAAGCACCTGTCGCAAAGCTGGGGCCGCGCGTTCGTGATTGAAAACCGGCCCGGCGCCGACAGCACCATCGCCACCGAGCTGGGCGTGAAATCCGCGCCCGACGGCTACACCATCATCTTCGTCACCAACGCGCATGTGATCACGCCGTTTCAGCGGCAACTGCCGTACGACCCGATCAAGGATATCGCCCCCATCACGCTCGTCGCCTCGGGGCCGAATCTGCTGCTGGTGCATCCGTCATTGCCGGTGAAATCGCTGAAAGACTTTATCGCGCTCGCCAAGGCGCGCCCGGACGAACTGAGTTTTGGCTCCAGCGGCACCGGCACCTCGCCGTATCTCGCGATGGAATTGCTGAAATCAATGGCGGGAATCAAGATGGTGCATATCCCCTACAAAGGCACCGGCCTCGCGCTGATCGATCTCACCAGCGGGCAGATACAAACGTTATTCGGCGCGGTCTCGACCACGCTGCCGTTTGTCAAAAACGAGCGGTTGCGCGCACTGGCGGTGAGCAGCCGCACCCGCATAACGCAAATGCCTGCCGTGCCCACCGTCGCCGAAGCCGCATTGCCGGGGTTTGAAGCCGCCACTTGGTACGGCGTGGTTGCGCCTGCGGGTGTGCCCGCAGAAATATTGCAAAAACTCCACGCGGGCATACACGGTGTACTGCAATTGCCCGAAGCGCGCGGCTACATGGGCACGCTCGGCTTCATACCCACCGGCGAAGGGCCGCAGGAATTCGCCGCCATCATTCGCGCTGATTTGCAGAAATGGGAGCGCGTGATACGTCAGCTACCGAAATCGTAAAGTATCGTAACTAATTGTTTTTAATGATATTTTTATAACGATATTCAGCGCGGACAATAATCCGGCCGGGTGAAATTTTTCGGGATGCGCGGGCCATTGATGCCCGGCTGGTTTTCTTCGACGCGCTTGAGCAAATCTCGAACTTCCGTGGCAAACAGGGCCAAAGAACGTGCGCTGCTTGAGCCACCGTGGCCGCCAACGTCATCGTAATCCACCAGCTTCGCCACCGGAATATGCTGCATTATTTCCAGCACACCGCCTTCGCGTGGCGGGAGCAACTGATCTTGGCAATTCGGGAACATCAGCACGCGCGCCTTGATCGAACGTGCCGCAGCCGCCAGATCGCCATTGAATCCCGGCGTCTGCCCGATGTCGTGACTCTCGATCGCCAGACTGCGATAAAACCAGTCCCGCGCCTGCACGCTGCTCCCCGCTCGCTTTGTATTGGACGCGTGAAACGCATGCACCTGCGCACGCGTGGCGAATGCCTCTTCGAAACCTGCGGCGGTGCGGCCGACAACCGCCTGGATTTGCAGCGCCACACCGATGCCGGCGATTGGCGGATCATCATTGGGGTAATTTCCATCGCGCCATTTCGGATCGAGCATGATTGCTTGGCGTATCGACTCCCAAATAAAATTGCCCTGTCGGTTGGTACGCGCAGCCGGCGTTTGCGGTATCGCAATCGCCATGTAATCAGGGAAGCTCACCGCCCACTGTAAGGTCTCGATGCCGCCCATCGAGCTGCCCGCCACTGCAACGAGACGCTTGATGCCCAGGCACTCCGTCAACATGCGATGCTCCGCCTTCACCATGTCGCGGATGTTATAGCGAGGAAACTTCATGTTCAGGCCCGAGCGTGTGGGCGACGTGGTCGCATCCGGATCGGTGGACGCGACACCGAGCGTGTCCGGTTGAATAACAAAATACTTGTTGGTATCGAATGCCCCGTTCCTCAACCAATACGACTGGGTATTGCGGTTACCCTGCAATCCGTGAATGGACAGAATCGCGTTGCTCTTGTCCGCATTTAGATTGCCGAAGGTGATGTACGTCATTTTGAAATCGCGGATGACTTCGCCGCTTTCCAGCTTGAGATCGCCGAGTTGGCAGGTTTGCAGCGGGGGAGTTGGCGTCTGCGCCGTTACGGACTGTGCCGCCAGCACCATGGTTGTTGCCAGCGCCGCGAACCAACATGTGAACAATCGCATAGACATTTCCTCCGAGGTTATGGGTAGAGTGCGCACCGCGCACCGTTCAACTTGGTACCGCGTGCGCAATGCGCACCCTACACGTACTGCACCTGCTACGCTTGCTACCGAATCGCTGGCGCCACCGTCGCTGCCAGCGACGGACGCGCGGCAATGCGATCATACCAACTGTTCAACTTCGGATGATCCGGTCGCCAGTGCAAATCCGGATTGCGCGCCTCCATCCCCAGCGCACAAGCCAGCGTGATCTGCGCCATGTTGAGTGCGCCCTGCATCCACGGATGGCCGATTTCTTTTTCCCACACATCCGCCATACGCGCCGCGCGCGCGGCTTCATGTTTGATCGTCGTCGGCGAACGCTCATTTGCGGGACGCGCGTTTTCGCGGCTCCACACCGCAAGCCCATCCGCCAGGCTGCGCGCCAAGGCTTCGAGCCGGCGCGCCTCCCAACCGGCATCGCCTGCGGGCAAATCGAACATCGGCTTGCCGTCCAGTTGATCGAGGTAAGCAACGATCAACTGCGATTCTTCCAGCGCTGCGCCGTCATCGCGGATCAGATAGGGCACGCGGCCTGACGGATTGATCTGGTAGTACTGGCTATCCGCCATGCGCGTTTTGGCGTAGATGATTTCGACGCGGCTTTCGAAGCCCTTCTCGATGATCACGACGCGCACGATGCGGGCGTAGGGGGAGCCTTCGGTTATGTAGAGTTTCATCGTTTCAGAGTTCACTTCACCCGAGCTATGCTAGCTAAAGCCTCACCAAAAACTTCCGCGTAAGGAATATCGAACACTTTCTCCAATACAACCAGTTTTCCCGAACCCTGTAGCGCATGTAGAAGTATTTTTGCCTCTTCGTGCTCGACCGGCAGTCGAAGCCTGCCGGGTGACTTTATGTACGCCGAATGGGAAATACCGGCTGCATAATCCGCTAAAAGCAATAGCGGTTCCTGCTGTTCCGTTCCTACGATAACATCCCGTGTGACGAAACGAAAACCGAGCGTCGCAGTCGCAGGTTGGTGCTGATCGCCAGCCTCCCAAAAGGACTTGAAAGCAGCTATGTTTTCGTCACCTTGAATGTCAGAGTCACAAACAATGGTGCGCTCTACGAGCTCTAGCCCTTGAATGTCGAGAATCTGTACACCTCGACTCACCTTTACAGCGTGACCAGTCGCCATTCCGTATGCGTGCATAAGTAGCACAAAAAGCGCAACGTTTGCTGGTTGGCGGATTCAAGTCTGAAGTGCAACCGCGTTATGATGCGAGTGTAGCTTCTTCCAGAAGACTTCGTGGGGTGTTTTGAAGCCGAGGCATTTTCTGGGGCGATGGTTGAGGTAGTGCATGGCGGCAGAGATGTCTTTTTTGGTGA
>CAMDDY010000233.1 GCA_945893125.1 Bordetella parapertussis | reverse complement strand
GCCAGCGTTGCAATGCGACCTCCCACGGCGGGCGGTAAAGGCCGCGTAGCGCGTTCACCGTTTGCGTATCACTAGCACCGCCAAAGCCGTGCATGCCTTTCATCACGCCCATCACTTTAGCGAGACTCAGCGTCTTGGCCGCGAGTTCTCGCATCGCTTCGGCCTGCGTAGCCTGTTCCGCCACTTCGTTCGGAAATAACTGTTTTTCGAGAGAATTTCCAAGCACATCGCCAGCGTCGTCGAATTCGCCCTTGCCCGCCTCGCCGGGCTGGAACAGGCGCTTCACCGTCGTTGCTTCCCCATCAAACACCCGCGTTTTGCTTTGCATCCGTGCGGCGTTCTTGCGCATTTCCAGCATGATCTGCTCGGCGGATTTCTCGCGTGCGCCGGGCATATCGAGGCCGCCGGCGGGTATGTTTTGAAAGCCAAGTTCCGCGCGCAACATGTCGTTGATGATGTAGTCGTGCGCGTAATTGAATTGCATGCGGTCGCTGCCGCGCGCGCGGTCGTGCGTGCGTAGCGCGAGATGCAGCATTTCATGCGCCAGCACGAAAACCAGTTCGTTGTCCTTCAACTTGGCCACAAACGACGGGTTCGCCACCATGCGCCCCGACGCAAACACGCCCACCGTCGGCACGCGCTCGTCGATGCTCACACGGGCCGCCGCCACCAGCCCCGACAGATGCGGAAACGGCACGGTGACCATGCGCAAACCGTTCTGGATGCGCGCGAGCGTGTCGCGCCCGGACAAAACGGTAGCCATTAAATCCGTGCGACGCTTTTCAGCAATTCAAACATCGCCTGGTCCGCGCCCAGCGCGCCCCAGCGCTCGACCAGATCGGTGAGCAGCGTCAACTGATTTTCCGGCAGCAGGCTGCGCAAAAAACGATTGACGGTGCGCGGCTTGATGCCGGTGAGTTTATCGTCGCGCACCTGCTGACGGATGCAGTTCAAAATAAACCAGCGCCCCGCTTCGCTCTTGGGCAGCGCTTCTGGATGTTCGACATAGTGCGCGGGCGCTTGCATGGCGCCGATCAACTCTTCGGCCAGCGCGCAGAACACCGCAGCATCTTCCGCCGACAACCGCCCGAACGCCAGCGCACGCCGCGTCTCGCGCGTGAGCACGCCCGCGCCCTGCGCCAGATCAAGCGCGCGCGACAGCAACGCCCACGCGCGCGGCGTGGAAAACGGCACCGGATCGTGCGGCACCGGACGCATCAGGGCATCAGGCATGGCGCGCACAAAACTCAAAATCTCCGGCCGCACTTTGTGACGCGCGGCCCACATAAACCACTCCTCGTGATCGACGCGCACGTTAAGCAGCGTCACGCGATTCACCAGCGCCGAACTCATCGCGCGCACCAGCGCACGATCCTGCATGCGATTGCCGGCGGCCACCACCCAGGTACCGGCGGGCAACGCGTGTTCGCCCAGCCGGCGTTCGAGCAGCAACGAGTAAAAGGCTTTTTGCACGTCGGGCGCGCAACGGTTCGGGGTTTTCCGGCAACAAGATGCGCGGCGGACAAAACACCGAACGTTCGCCGATGATGCGCGGAATGCCGCTCACGTCTTCGGGCGCAATCTGCGTGCCCAGCAGCGAGCGGCACGGCAGCCCGGCTTCCTGTGCGGCCTGAAACACCATATCGGATTTGCCCACACCGGGCGGCGCGAGCAGGAGAAAACTCTGTTCGTGCGCCATGCACTGAATCAGCTTCTTCGCCTGCTGAAGCGTAATACTCTCTTCCAGCGCACTGGCCGAGCCCAACGTCGCGACATCCGGATGGTTCATCGTTGCCCTCGCTTACTTCTCGCACCATTCGTTCACCATGTGCCGCAGATCGAGCCGGCATCCAGCGAGAACGCGGGGCCGAGCTAAAGGGTTGACGGGCGCGGCGGACTTACAGCACCACCGGCTTGTTCGACAACTCGTCCGGATTGCTGGCGTGCGCCGGAAAATGCCGCGTCAACAGCGCGGTGATGTCGCCTATACCGGCGATCACGCCTTCCTCAAACCGGCCCGCGCGAAACGCGGTTTCCATGCGCTGGCAAATCGCCTCCCACTCATCCTGTGTCACGCGCGCGTGGATGCCGCGATCCGCGACAATTTCAAAATCGCGGTCGACCAGTTGCAGATACACCAGCACGCCGGTGTTTTCGGCGGTGTCCCATACGCGCAGATCGGCAAACACCGTGATCGCGCGCGTGCGTGCGGTGATGCCCTTGAGCAACGGCAGCAGGGAAAAGCCGCCCTCCACGGCGAAACGAATTTCACCGCGATGCGTCGTTTCGGATTGCTGAATCGCCGCTTCAATCCGCGCAAAAACCGCAGCGGAAAACGCGCGCCGCGCCAGCCAGTCCGGCATCAGAAGATGTTTTAAAATTCTCAATAAAAACATATACTTACCATGATCTACCATCTGCCCGACGCACCACCGCCACCGAAGGTGCCGCCACCGCCGCCCCAGCTTCCACTCGATGAGCGACCGCCTCCGCCACCGAAAAACGACAGGCCCATCAAGCTCGCAAAAAACACAATCACGCCGACAACCGCGCCGACCGTCATACCGGCGCCAAGATAAAACGCCGCGCCGCCTGCTACTGCGCCCGCGATCAGTGAACCTAAAAACGTGCCAAAAATCCAGCGCAAAAAGCCGCCCAAAAACACCACCAGCAAACCACCCCAGGTCAGCGCATCGTTGGTCGAGTAGCCGCCGCCGCCCGAACGCTGCGCTGCGGGCGCGGGCAGCGGCTCGCCCTCCAACACCTTGATGATGCGATCCACACCGGCATTGATCCCGCCGTTGAAATCGCCCTGCTTGAACAACGGCGCGATGGTCTCCGCGACGATCCGTTTGCCGCCGGCGTCAGGTAACGCACCCTCCAATCCGCGCCCGACTTCGATGCGCAGCGCTCGGTCGTTTTTTGCGATCAGCAACAGCACGCCGTCGTCCACGTCTTTGCGTCCGAGCTTCCAGGCTCCGGCCACGCGGATGCCGTATTGCTCTATGGTTTCGGGTTGCGTGGTGGGCACCAGCAGCACGGCAAGCTGGCTGCCTTTTTTCTGCTCGAACGCCGCGAGCTTGTTTTCCAGCGCCGCGCGCTGTTCCGCTGTAAGTGTGACTGTCAGGTCGGTGACGCGCGCTTTTAGCGGCGGTATTGCGACATCCGCCGCCACCACCATTGGGGTCAGCGACGCAAAAAACAAAACTGCCGCGAGGATCACTCGCGGCAGTTTTATCAAACCATGCATGGAAATTTACTTGTCGGCAGGCGCAGCGGCGGGCTTGGTGCCGAAATCAATCTTAGGCGGCTCGGCGATGGCTTTTTCGTTTTCTACCGTGAATTGCGGTTTGACCTTGTGGCCGAACAGCATGGCGGTCAGGTTGCTGGGGAATTGACGCACGGTATTGTTATAACCCTGCACCGCCTTGATGTAGCGGTTGCGCGCCACCGTGATGCGGTTTTCCGTGCCCTCCAGTTGCGCCTGCAAGTCACGGAAGTTTGCGTCGGATTTCAGTTGCGGGTAATTTTCCGCCACCAGCAACAAACGCGACAGCGCGCCCGACATCTGCGCCTGCGCCGCCTGGAACTTGGCAAACGCCACCGGATCGTTCACCAGCTCCGGCGTGGCCTGGATTGATCCCACCGAAGCACGCGCCTTGGTCACGCCCAGCAACACATCTTTTTCCTGCGCGGCGAATCCTTCCACCACCTTCACCAGATTGGGAATCAGATCGGCACGGCGTTTGTATTGGTTAAGCACTTCGGCCCACGCGGCGCTGACCTGCTCGTCGGTGGTTTGCAGGGTGTTGTAACCACAGCCACCCAACAGACTGGCGGCAGCCAATAATAAAAGTGCGGTCAGACGTTTCAACATGGCATCCTCCTCGATTAAGACAGGCTCATTCTATATGGTTTCGCCAGCGGCGTTTTGCAAGCCCTGCATCGTGTCAACGGCAAAACAAAGGTCTTCCCATGCGTGCGCCTTCTCGGACAGGCTGCGCAACAGGTAGGCCGGATGATAGGTCACGATCAACGGAATGCCGCGGTATTGATGCACCTTGTTGCGCATGCTGGCCACGGAGGCCTCGCGTGCGAGCAGATTGACCGCGGCAACCTTGCCCAACGCCACGATGAGCCGGGGTTTGATCAGTTCAATTTGCCGGTGCAGATACGGTTCGCACGCCAGCGCCTCGCCGGGCTCCGGATTACGATTCCCCGGCGGACGGCATTTCACCACGTTGGCAATATAAACATTTTCGCCGCGCTTTAATTGAATCGCCGCCAGCATGCTGTCGAGCAGCTTGCCGGCCTGACCGACGAAGGGATCGCCCTGCGCATCTTCATCCGCACCGGGGCCTTCGCCGACGAACAGCCAGTCGGCGTTTTCATCACCCACGCCGAATACCGTTTTATTGCGGCGCGCATGCAGCGCACACGCGCTACAGGACGCGACACTTGCTTTGATCTGCGTCCAGTCCATGCGCATGATGGCGCTACGGCGGTCATCGCTGTTCACGGGCGGCAGGGTCGGCGCGGGCACGGGCGTGACCTCTGCCGCGGCCGCTGGCACTTGCGCCGCGACAGCGGCGCCGCGCAAGTGCCACTGCGGACCGAGGCCCATTTCGCGCAGCATCAACGCGCGCCGGTCAGGGCTGGCGCTCACGCCGCGTATCCCAACACGCATTCCAGCACGATCGCGTCTTCGCGCGCCGTTGGCGCGGGGTAGTAACCGCGGCGCATGCCGATCTCGCGAAAGCGCGACCGTGCATACAACGCACGTGCCGCCGTGTTGGAGGTGCGTACTTCGAGAAATATTTTTTGCACTTTCAACGCGCGCGCCAAGGCGATCACATGAACCAGCAACTCGCGGCCCAACCCGCGCCGTTGCCACGCGGCGGCCACACTGAGATTGAGCAAATGCGCCTCGTTCGCGCCAGTTGCCAGCACCGCATAACCGACAATCACCCCGTGCCACTCCAATACATGGCAATGGCTCCGCGCCGCGAACGAATCCACGAAATTGCCGCGCGTCCAGGGGTGCGTGTAGACCACGTTCTCGATGGCCATTACCGTGTCGAGATCGCCTTCCGTCATCGCCCGGAAGCGTGGCGTATCGTCCGCTGGCGCACCGGGTACACCTGGTGTGCGCGCGCTCGTCAGGTTGGCGCTCATCGTTCGCTGGTCTTGAGCGCGACTTTGTCGCGCACGTACACCGGCGCCGCGCACGCAGCCGCGAGTCCGCCGCCCGCAGCAAAAATAGGCGCGCTCAGTACCGCCACGTCACGCGCGCGCGGATGCGCAGTGTCATCCATGCCGGCAAGCTGTTGCGCGTAACGCGCGCGCAGCGCGGCGCCATGCACGGCAAAGCCATTGCCGCAGCCCTGCCAATCCGCGCCCTGCAGCATCGGCACGTCGTCCGGCGCATACACGCCGGGCTCATGCACGGTGCGCCAGCCGTCGCCGCTGCTTTCATAGGCCGCGTGATACACCTCGTACATGCGTGCATCGATGCAACACACGACGCGCGACGCACGGGCCGATTGCGCCAGCGCCATCAGCGTGCCGATGCCAACCACCGGCTTGCCGATGCCCGTGGCCAAGCCCTGCACCACGCCGCAAGCTACCCGCAGGCCGGTAAACGCACCGGGGCCGGCGCCGTAAGCTATGCCATCCATCTGTGGCAACGCAACCGCGCAATCGCTCAATAGGCCATGCACCATATCGATCAGCATCCCCGACTGCCGTTGTTCAGCCGGCATCTCGCGTTCGTCGATTTTGCCGTCACGCCACAGGGCGACAGAACAATAGTCGCCAGACGTTTCGACCGCCAGAATATTCAAAATAACCATCCTTTTTTCAGGGCACGATTTTAGCCGATTTACTCCCAAGGCTCGCGCTTTCCGCTACCATGCGCCCTTCCTTCGTAAACTGAATAGACCATGCGTGAATACCACATAGCCGCCATCCCCGGCGACGGCATCGGAATGGAAGTCATCTCCGCCGGCCTGCAGGTGCTGGAAGTGCTTGCTAGCCGTGATCGCGGCTTCAAACTGCATGTGGAACATTTTCCGTGGAGCAGTGCGTGCTATCAGAAAAACGGCTATTACATTCCCGAGGGCGGTCTCGATCAACTGCGTAAATGCGATGCGATATTTTTTGGCGCTGTCGGCGCGCCCGACGTGCCGGATCACGTGTCGTTGTGGGGATTGCGGCTGCCGATTTGCCAGGGATTCGATCAATACGCCAATGTGCGTCCGGCGCGCGTGTTGCCCGGCATCACCAGCCCGCTGCGCGAAGGACAAAACATCGACTGGGTGGTGATCCGCGAGAACACCGAAGGCGAGTATTCCGGCAGTGGCGGCCGCGCGCATCGCGGGCTGCCCGAAGAAGTGGCCACCGAGGTGTCCATCTTCACGCGCAACGGCGTAACGCGCATCCACAAATTCGCCTTTGAACTCGCGCGCAAACGGCCGCGCAAACACTTAACGCTGGTGACCAAATCCAACGCGCAGCGTCACGGCATGGTGATGTGGGACGAAATCTTTTACGAAGTCGCTAAAGACTATCCCGAGGTGGAAACCCAGCGCATTCTGGTCGATGCCGTTACCACCAATATGGTGCTGAAACCCTGGTCGCTGGATACCATCGTTGCTTCCAACCTGCACGCCGATATTTTGTCCGACCTGGCTGCGGCATTGACCGGCAGCCTGGGGATTGCGCCGACGGCCAATCTCAACCCGGAACGGCGCTTTCCGTCGATGTTCGAACCGATACACGGCTCTGCATTCGATATCACCGGCAAAGGCATCGCCAATCCGGTGGCGACGTTCTGGACGGCCTCTCTGATGCTGGAGCACCTGGGCGAGAAAGAAGCGTCGGCGCGCCTGATGGCGACCGTCGAAAAAGTCACCGCGCAAAAGCTGCTCACGCCCGACCTCGGCGGCGAAGCCACTACCGCTATCGTCACCGAGGCGGTTTGCAACCAGTTGTAAGGAAACGGGAATCCAGCAATTCGCAGTTTTGCGGTTCCCTGTTACAATAATTGCGCTGTGATGGCGCCGTGGCAATAGGGTATTTGAGTATTTGCACACTGGCACGCAGGGTCGCGGCGCGATGGGTAAATGAGAGTGCGCGATAAGTGCAATTGGGGAGATCGATTGAAGCAAATTCTGGTGGTGCTCGAAGCGTTGATCACCCTGATGCTGGTCGTGGTGGCTATCGCAGGTATCTCCTATCACACGTTTCGCGACGGGGGCTGGTTTTCCCAGGGTTTTGGCAAGATTACTCACGCCTACGCGAACTATCCGCTGATGGCGCTTGCAGCAACCATAGCCCTGTTTTTTGCTGTTCGCGCCTGGCGTGGCCGCAAGTTACGCGGCGAACGCACAAAGGTATTTGATTATGTTGTTTACGCGATGATGGCCGTGGGCATTTATTTCATCGGCCGTTACGTCATCAACGGTGAGATTTGATTCCGCACCGTTTCGCTAAACCGCTTCAAGACTGACCGGAAACAACGCCGGCAGGCCATAGCCCTGCATCACGTCCATCACGTGATAGGCGCTGAAACGATACGCCGGACCGGTGACCACTTCCGGCGGTGTAAACGGGAACGCCAGATTGCCGCCGGTGGATATGCGCCCCGGAAATCCGTGGTGCAATAAAAACTGCTTGAACACCGTGGCCACGGATTTCGCCGCTTCCGCCGTCTGCGCAATGATCTCCACCATCACGAACACTTCACGCGGCATCGTCGCGGGCGGTGACGGCCAGTTGAACACGCCGTCAATACCGTAGACGCGGTGATATACCGCGAATTTTTCGGTTACGGTTTTTGCAGTCAACTCGCGCACAGTTTTTTCCACCGCCGGCAGAATTTCTTTCATCGCCGCTATCGCGCGCGGATCGGCGCAGCCGGCCAGCATCAAGGCGCGCTCACCCACTTTGGCCGCGCCTTCGATTTTTACCGTGAATTGCGTTGCAGGCTCCCAGCGCGCGCCGGAGATGCGGCAACGATGCGCATCAAGCTGCTCATAACGCGCGGTATCCACATGCA
>CAMDDY010000232.1 GCA_945893125.1 Bordetella parapertussis | reverse complement strand
CCGCAGGGGTACCCGCCCGCGCGGGAACGACAGTGTTGGTAAGTGCATCATTTGATCCACAGGTCGTCTCTATTTCTTCTGCAACACCTCGGGATTCGCCACATTGGTCGGCGCACCCGCCGCATACGCCAGAATATTATCCACCACCGCCGAGTAGTAAAGCTCGTAGGTTTCCCACGTCACATAACCCAGATGCGGCGTGCAGAGTACGTTGGGCATGCTCACCAGCGGATGCTCGCGATTCAGCACCGGCTCGGACTCATACACATCAATCGCGGCAAATCCCGGACAGCCTTTTTTCAGCGCTTCCACCAGCGCGCCTTCAGCGATCAGCGGTGCGCGGCTGCTGTTGACGATGCGCGCGGTGGGTTTCATCAGCGCGAGATCGGCGCCGGTGATGAGGCCGCGCGTGTCTTTGTTCAACGGCAGATGAATGGTGACGATATCGCTTTCCGCAAAAAACGCTTCGCGGCTGGCGGCGACTTCAAAGCCGTCGGCGCGCGCCTTGGCGGTGGAGCCATCGCGGCCCCAGCACACCACCTTCATGCCGAAGGCTTTGCCGACTTTCGCCACGCCGCTGCCGATTTTGCCGTACGCGTAGACGCCCAGCGTTTTGCCTTGCAGGCCAATGCCCGCGGTGGTTTGCCAGCGCCCTGCCTGCATGTTGTTCACCTCCGTCGGCAGATTGCGCACCGAGGCAAGTATCAACGCCCAGGTCAATTCGACCGTCGGGCTCGAATTGCCGCCGCCGCTCGCCGAAATAACGATGCCGCGCTCGGTACACGCCGCCGCATCGATGTGCGGCACTCTGGGGCCGGTCTGCGCCAGCAGCTTGATCGACGCGGGCAGATTATCAATCACCGCGCGCGGCAGGAACGAACGCTGTTGCGTTAGCACCAGCGCTTCGCCGCCTTCGAGGCGCTTGCCGAATTTGACCGGATCTTTTTCCGAATCATTGTAAACAACGAATTCGTGGCCTTTCAATTTGGCAAAACATTTCGTCTTGCGAAATGCATCCTGGTAGTCGTCGATGACTGCTATTTTCATAAGCGCTCCTTTATAAATTATTCAATAAAAACAAATACTTACTTTCTTCCCGTGAGATAACCGCCAAACGCCAGCATACCCGCATTCAGCAGAAACACCGGCGTCACGCCAAACGCCGTGCCCACCGCGCCGAACAATAACGGCGTTACCATGTGCGTGAAATTATTGAGCGTCAAGCGCAGGCCCAGCGCTTCGCCGGAACGCCCTTCCGGCGCGCGGCTGTAAATCAACGACAGCGACAGCGGCTGGCCGCACCCGGTACCCAAGCCCAGCGCAAACGCCACCACCATCAGCAGCGCAATGTGGCTGACGAAAGGCATGATGCAGTACGTGACCGCCGAGGTATAAATCACGATGCGCAGCACGTCTTCTTCGCCCAGCCGCTTGACGATGGCCGGCAAACCCACGCGCACCACGAACGACGCCGCCGCGAACATGCTGAGCACGATGCCGATCATCGACGCCGACAGGCCAATGGAATGGCCGTAAATCGGCATGTAAAAATAAAACAAATCTACCGCCGTGAGTATCACCGCGCCGGTAACCAGCGTGCGCCGCAGCGGGCGATTCGCCAGCAGCGCAAACGACTTGGAGACGCCCTGCGCGCCGGCGTCCTGTTTCGCGGGCTTGCCCTGCTTCTCGCCATGCACCGCGCGTATCGCGTGCAGCGCGCGCACCGTCAGCATGATCACCACGGTAATCAACGGAAACACCGCGATCACCAGGTAACTCGGCGCGTAGCCGATATGATCGATGGCGAAGCCCGTGACCAGCGGGCCGAGCAAGCTGCCGACCGCCATCGCCAGCGCGAAGTTGGTGTAGTTGCGCGTGCGCTCGCCGGGGGCGCCGAGGCCACCGATGAGATTCTGGATCGCGACGTTATAAAACACATGCCCGATGCCCACGCCCGCCGCCTGCACGTAAAGCGCGGGCAACACGGGAAAGAAAAACGGCACGCCCAGCGCCAGCGCAATGCCGCCGGAGCCCAGCACCACCGGCCAGCGCACGCCAAAGCGATCCGCCAGCTTGCCGGCATACAACGCCAGAAACATCGGGAACAACGAATACAGCGCGACCAAAACGCCGATCAGGATTTTGGACGCGCCCAGTTCAATGGAAAACAGCGTGATCAGCACCTTGCTGCCGCGAAACGCCATCATGTTGCACAACACCATGCCCATCACCACCCACATGATTATCGGCGCGCGCATCATTTATCCTTCGCGGCGGGCGTAAGGCGGCTCGCATACGCGCCCAGCGACAGCGCCACGCCGCTCGCCCAAAATACCGCCGCCAGCCCCACCAGCGAACCCATCGCGCCGAACAACGGCGGCACCAATACATGCATGAAATTATTCGTCGCGATACGCAGGCCCACCACCTCGCCGGCGCGTCCGGCCGGCGAATGGTTGTAGGCGATGATCACCGTCAACGGTTGGCCCAGCCCCAAGCCCAATCCGAGTACAAAACAAACCGCGCCGAGGGCGACTGCGGTTTTGAAAAACGGAATTATCGCCAGCGTCGCCGCCGTCAGCAGCAGCGAATACAACAGCAGGCGCTCTTCGCCGAAACGGCGCGCCATCGGCGGAATCAGCATGCGCGTGACGAACACCGACACCGCGGCGGCGCCCATCACCAGCCCAATCGCCGAGGCGGACAAGCCGATGGAGTGCCCATACAGCGGCACGTAAAGCTGAAACATATCGCCCGCGCTCATGGTCACGCCGCTGGCGATAAACACGCGACGCAGCACCGGTATGCGCAACAAATCCATGGAGCGCGTGGCGGGCGCATCGTCGGCCCGCGCGATGGCGCGCGGAATCAAGCGGTCAATCGCGATAAACCCCGCTACGGACAGCAGCGTGATCGATGCGCTGATCGCGAATGTGGGAATGTGACCGAACGCATCAATGGAAAACCCGGCGAGTACCGGTCCCAGAAAATCGGCCGTCGCCACCGTGAGCACGTATAAACTGAAATTTTTGGTGCGCGTTTCGCCACCGCCGAGCGAGCCGGTGAGCGTTTGCATTGCCACCTGCGACAAAATAAAACCCGCGCCGCCAATCAGCGCGGAGGCGAACAGCGCAACGAATGTCGGCCAAACAAACGGCAGCAGTATGCCCACGCCGAGCAGGATCAAGCCCAAATAAAGCGGCATGCGCACGCCGTGACGGTCGGCCACCTTGCCGGCGGTGACCGCGAAGAACAGGGGGAACAAACCGTAGGTGGCGAGCAGCAAGCCGGTTTGCAGCGGCGTGGCGCCCAGTTCCAGCGCGAACAGCGTGTTGAGCACGCGCGACGCCTTGTAGGCGGTGTTCCACGGCAGCACCAGGCCGATGATATGGTAAATCGTTATCGAAGTTGCGCTCGCGGGCCCGACCGGTACGTTGCGTGATGTGGATTTGTCGGGATCGAGAGCCATGGAAGACCCCGATTTTACCGCACGATGCAGCGTACAATGATGCGCAAAGTCAAGAATAGGAAAGTCCCTTGCGTCTGCCCCCGCATCACCATCACGCATGAAAAATCCCCTGCCCACGTTACGGGCCTTGCATCATCGCAACTTCAGACTGTTCATCTCCGGACAGATGTTTGCGCTGGTCGGTTATTGGATGCAGAGCATCGCGCAATCGTGGTTGCTCTACAAAATGACCGACTCCGCCACGCTGCTGGGCGTACTCGGCTTCGCCAGCAGTTTGCCTATTCTGCTGCTGTCGCCGTTTGCCGGCATCTGGTCGGACCGCTGCAATCTGCACCGCGTGATGTTCGCCACCCAAGCGCTCGAAATGGCGCAGGCCGTCACGCTGGCTGCGCTGGCGCTCACCGGCAACCTGCAACCGTGGCACATCATTGCGCTGTCGATGGTGATGGGCGTGCTGATCGCGATCGAGATCCCGGTGCGCCACGCTTATCTGCTGGAACTTGTCGGCGAAAAAGCGGATTTACCCAATGCCATCGCGGTGACTTCCCTGATGGCCAACTGCGGGCGGCTGGTCGGCCCCGCGCTGGCCGGGCTGGTAATCGGCTGGCTCGGCGAATCGGCGTGTTTCGCGATCAACGCCGTGAGCTACAGCGCGGTGATCATCAGCTTTATGTTCATCCGCGTCACGCCCACCGTGCGCGCCGCCGAACATAAAGCGATGTGGCAAGGCATGCGCGAAGGCCTGTCCTATGTATGGCACTCGCGGCCCATCCGCTCGTTGCTGATGCTGCTCACTGCACTGGGCCTGCTCGGCACGCCGTACATCAGTCTGATGCCCGTGCTGGTGCGCGAAGTGTTCCAGGGCGGCGCGGATCAAATGGGCTTTCTCGTCGGCTCGGCAGGACTGGGCGCGGTCACCGGCACGCTGTTTCTCGCCAGCCGCGCCAGCGTGCGCGGCCTGGTGCGCCTGCTCACTTACGCCGCGCTCGCCGCAGGCGTGGCACTCGCGCTGGTCGCGCACGTGAAACTGGTATGGATCGCCATGCCGCTGCTTGCCGTCACCGGCTTCGGCATCCTGGTCACATCGGTGTCGGTCAACATGATCGTGCAAGCCATCGTCGATGACGACAAACGCGGTCGCGTGATGAGTCTTTATACCGTCAGCTTCATGGGCGTGGCGCCGTTCGGCGCGCTGGCGGCAGGGGCGCTGGCGGATGGCATCGGCGTGGCGGCCACGCTGACGATTTCAGGTGTGTGCTGCGCGGTGGGGGCCCTGGTGCTGGCGACGCGGCATGCACTGATACGCGGAGAATTGGGGGAGGCTTATGGGCGGTTGGGGATTAAATAGATTGGGCCTATTCAGCCTCTATGGCAGCACGTAGGGCGTCAATAAGCGAAGCGCATTGCGCCGCATGAAACCACAACTCCAAACGGCGTTAGCCTGCGTGTGCAGCTTTCGCACGAGTTCGCGATAAACTTGGCGTTGGACGCGTACTGGATTTTGCCAGTTCAAGCAAACCGCGCAATGCCGCATTGACCGAGCATTCATTCGGAAATGCTTTAGATACAAGCGGGTCAATAACGACAACATTGCATTCCACAGCCTTGCGGCGCGCATGCTTTCCGCGAAGATTATGCCGGAGTGAGGCTGGCATTTTCAGACACTCACTTGCGCATCCCGATACCGCGCACCAGCGACGACAGCGCATCGATTTGATCCAGCAGCACCTTGTGATAGTCCGCGCCCGCGATGGGCGCGGTCATCAGCCCGATGTTTTGCAGTTGTTCGCGAATGTCCGGTGTATTGACCAGCCGCACGATCTCATTGCCGATCTGGTTGACGATGACGCGCGGGGTTTTTGCCGGCGCCAACACGCCATACGAACCCAGCACGCGGTGAAAGCCCGGCAGGGTTTCCGATACCGTGGGCACGTCCGGCAACAGCGGCGCGCGTTGCGGCATGGCGACCGCCAGCGCGCGCAGGCGTCCGTCCTTGATAAACGGCATCGCGCTGCCGAGCGAGGTGAACGAATAATGCGAGCGCCCTGCCAGCAATTCAACAATGATTTCCGGCCCGCCCTTGAACGCGACGTGGATGATGCGGATGCCGGTGTCGAGCTTGAATCGTTCGCCCACCAGAAACGGCCCGGAGTTCGCCCCCGGTGTTGCCCATACCAGTTGCCCCGGTTTCGCTTTAGCCAGCGCCACCAGATCATCGACCGACTTGACGCCGAGCGCGGGCGGCGCCACCAGCACCTGCGTGTTGACGCCCAGTTGCGCCACGCCGGCAAAATCATGGCGCGGATCGTACGTCAGCGCCGGTTGCGTCGCGGCGCTGGCGGTGAAGGCCGCCGAAGTCAGCATCAGCGTGTAACCATCGGGCGCGGCCTTGGCGACCATGGCAAAGCCAATGGTGCCGCTGGCGCCGGGACGGTTTTCCACCACCACCGGCTGCTTCCAGGCTTCCGCGAGTTTAGGCCCGATGATGCGCGCCACGCTGTCGGGCTGGGCGCCGACGGAGAACGGCACGACGATACGCACGGGTTTGACGGGAAACGCAGTCTGCGCCCATGTGACACTCATCGGTAAGGCGGCAGCCACTGCCATTACAACCACCAAATACATTCCGCGAAAAACCGCCATCGGTTCTACCTCCCGGCTTGCTAGAATCGGACACCAGTATAGTGCCGCTTGGGCACGGCGACTGACCAGCCTGGCTCAGGCCAATTGAGCGACCACCGGAATTCACACCTATCATGGACTACCAAACCATCCTCGATCGTGTCCATGCCGCGGTCAAACCGCTTATCGGCACCGGCAAGGTCGCGAGCTATATTCCGGAGCTCGCCAAGGTTTCGCCGGATCACTTCGGCATCGCCATCGTCGATCTCGCAGGCAAGGTCTATCAGGCAGGCGATGCCGATATTCCATTCTCGATCCAATCGATTTCGAAATTGTTCGGGCTGACGCTTGCGTTCCACCTCGAGGGCGATTCAGTATGGTCGCGCGTCGGGCGCGAGCCGTCGGGCACGCCGTTCAATTCGCTGGTACAGCTTGAACAGGAGCGCGGCAAACCGCGCAATCCTTTCATCAACGCTGGTGCATTGGTCATCACGGACATGCTGCTGACGCACCATGCGGCGCGCGGCGGCGCCGAAAACGCGCTGATCAAATTCATCCGCAAGCTCGGCAACAAGCCCGACATAGGCTACGACCGCGCCGTCGCGCAGTCCGAACTGCGCACGGCGCATCGCAATGCGGCAATGGCGAATTTCATGAAAAGTTTCGGCAATCTCAACAATGACGTGAACGATGTGATCGAAGCCTATTGCCGCAACTGTGCGATTGAGATGAGCTGCGTTGACCTTGCGCGCGCGGTAACCTTCCTCGCCAATCAGGGCGCCGTGCCGTGGTCAAACGAAAAAATTCTCGACGCCAGTGCCGCCAAGCGTATCAACGCATTGATGCTCACCTGCGGCACCTACGACGCGGCGGGCGATTTTGCGTTCCGCGTGGGCTTGCCCGCGAAAAGCGGCGTGGGCGGCGGCATCGTCGCTGTCATGCCCGGTGAATGCGGTATCTGCGTGTGGAGCCCGGCGCTGGAAGCGAGCGGAAACTCCTATGCGGGTTCGGTTGCGCTGGAGATGCTGACGTCGATGAGCGGGCGATCCATTTTCTGATCCAGGGTGCGAATGCCGAATCGAGATGGGTTTATTGCGCGACTTCCAGGGAAGATTTATTGCCGTCCGCGCTTTTGCTTGATATCGAATAAAGCAAGCCACGACAGCCACAGCAACAGGCACACTGCGGCCATGCGTTGGGAAATGCCGATGGGCAACAGGCCCACACCCAGCCCCACGAATAGCGCGGTTCCACCGGCACATCCCCAGCAAACTGCTGCCGCCATTCGCGCCTGAAATGCCGGAACCACCCGCGGAATAAAATACATGGCCAGCACCAACAAGAAGAATGCCAGTGCGATCAATCCCACGTGCAGCGTAGTTGCGGCACCCAATTCAAATACACCCGCGCCCAGCATGGACAGCGAGGCAACTGACGTGAGGCCTTTTACAGCCAGCGGCGCCTTATAGGCATGCAAAATTCTTGTCGCAGCAGCAATCGACAACGCGAAGGATAAAAAAGCCCAAAACATCATCCCCCCGTGCCTGCCCAGCGCAAGTTCACTCATGAATTGCTGCGCCGGATCATAATCGGTTTGCACGAAATGAAGATAAATAACAATGCCGATAAAGCCCGATACCCCGATCAGGGTAACGACACTGGCGAGGTAGGGTTTCACCATGGCTTTGGATTACGGCTGAAGGCGCTGCGTCATGTGTAGAAGTTTCAATTTTGCCTGACAAACGGTGTCGGAACATGCGCGCAACGGCAGGCTTGTCCCGACCCGCAATAAGCATTCGCCGCAACTACTATCGGCGTCCGGTATTCGGCCTTATGTGGAGCGTGCGACACGAAGTCGCTTATAGAAGTTGTTCTCACGAAAGGAGGGAACCATCCGTGTCACCGGATGAATCTAGGGGCCTGAATAAAGAGCGGCCCTGACAATGTAACGACGCACCGTGAGGTGCGGGGTATTGATCGTGAGAGACGTA
>CAMDDY010000231.1 GCA_945893125.1 Bordetella parapertussis | reverse complement strand
CTATGAACGTTGCCACTGTAGCCACATCCCGCATCGTCGAGTCCTATCGCCAGCGCACGCCGCGTTCCGCCGCGCGTTACGCGGAAGCGGTGAAGCTGCTGCCCAGCGGCATCGTGCATGATTCACGCCGCACCTGGCCTTATGGCATTTACGTTGATCGCGCGCTGGGTTCGCGCAAATGGGACATCGACGGCAATGAATACATCGACTACTACGGCGGTCATGGTTCATTGCTGCTCGGACATCAACACCCGCAAGTCGTGGCGGCTGCCCAGGCGCAACTGCAAAAGGGCATGCACTTTGCGGCGGCCCATGAGCTGGAGCTTGAATGGGCGCGCCTGATTTGCGAGATGGTGCCCTCGGCCGAGCGCGTGCGTTTTACCTCGTCCGGCACCGAGGCCACGCACCTTGCGATACGCCTCGCGCGCGCGGCCAGCGGAAAGGAAAAAATCATCCGCTTCCAGGGCAATTTCCACGGCTGGCACGACCATGTCGCCTTTGGCAACAAGGATCACCTCGATGGTGCGCCCACGCCCGGCGTGCTGCGCGAAGTGGCGGCGGGCGTTGTTCTGGTGCGCATCAACGACATGGCCGAAGTCGAGCGCCTGCTGTCCACGCGTAATGACATCGGCGCCGTGCTGATCGAGCCGCTGGGCACCAGTTCGGGCTGCGTGCCCACGCCGCCAGCGGCGCTGCGTGAACTGCGCGAGATCACGCGCCGTCATGGCGCGTACCTGATTTTTGACGAAGTGGTGAGCGGATTTCGCGCCTCACCCGGCGGCCTGCAAGCGGCGCTTGACGTGATACCCGATCTCACCACGCTGGCAAAAGTGCTGGCGGGCGGCATGCCCGGTGGCGCGGTCGCGGGCAAAAAGGAAATTCTCGGCTGGCTTGATTTTGAAATGTCGGCCGCCGCCAACCACGAACGCATCAGCCACCAGGGCACACACAACGGCCACGCGGTGTGCGCGGCAGCGGGAATTGCAACGCTTAAGATCATCCGCGACACCGATGTCTGTGCGCGCGCTACTGCGATGACGGATGCCCTGAAAAAAGGCATGAATGAAGTGCTGGAACAAGAGGGCGTGCCCTGGGCCATGTATGGCGACTATTCGTTTTTCCACTTCTTTACCAACCCCGGCAACCACCCGATCAAGCCCACTGCGTTCGACGCGCATGCCGTGCCTGTGGCGTGGTTCCAGGCCGACAAACGAGAAACCATGCTGAAAAAACTCGTGCTGGGGCTGATGATCAATGGCGTCGACCCCAAGAGCTGGCGTGGTGGCTTGGTATCGGCGGCGCATACCGGGCAAGACATCCAGTTGACGATCGACGCTTGGCGCAACACCTTGCGGGCGTTGCGGGATGAAGAGGATTTGGTCTAAAGCATGGCAACAAGGTTTTAAATCGACGTGATCTCCACCGGAAATAACTTGTTCTGATCCGCCACCTGCATCAGATGATAGACGCTGAATTCATACACGTCGCCGCCCTCGAAATCCGACGGTGAAAACGGAAACGCGAGATTGCCCGCCGTGGCCTTGCGCCCCGGAAACGGACAATGCAGATACGATGAACGCGCCAGCGACAGCACATAACTCGCCAGCGCCTGCGTCGGCGCAAGGGCTTCAATCAGCACGCCGATTTCGCCGGGCGCAACTTTTGACGGCTCGGTATCGCCCAGCACGGCATTCTTGCCATAGTAGCGAAAATGCAGATCGTAGCCTTCCGCCGCGGCCTGCGCGCCGAGATTGCGCTCCACCGCCGCGCGCACGGTTTGTTCAACTACATCCAGATTTTCAATCACGTATTGATCGCGTACGCCGGCGATGGTGAACGCGCGCGCGCCGATGCGCCGCGCGCCTTCGAGCTTGATTTTGAGCTTGCCGCCGTTGGAGATGAATTTCGACCCCGACACCCGCACGGACTGCCGATCGTGCTGCTGAAAATCCGCGTCGCGCACATCGATCACGCCTTCGGGTTCATAGATCAAAAACGGATTGCCCTGTTCATACATGGTGTGCGCGGCGACGGATTCCGGACTGACTACGCGATGCGCAGCCAGCGGGCGTATCAGAAAATGATCCTTGCGCAGCGTGCCCAGCAGGCAGTCGTTGGGCGCGAGCGGCAGGGCGCATTGCGCGCCGCACTCCATGATCTTCGCCATGTGAAACGCGAGGCCCATGTCGTAGCCGCGCCAGATCGGCAGCGCGGCGTAGATGGCCGTGTCGCACGAACGGCCCGCGATGATGACCTCGGCGCCCTGCTCGAACGCCGCGATATACGGATCGGTGCCGATTTGCCCGACGATCTGCGCGCTTTCTTCAACATGGCGTGCGGTGAGCGACGGCGCGCCGGGCATGGGTTCTATTTTTCCGGCGTTGAGCGCATCCAGCACGGTCTGCTTGCTGACATCGGACTTGATCACGCCGAGCTTGAAATGCAGCCCTTCCTCGCGGCAGATGCGATGCAGGATGCGCAGAAAAAATTCGACGTTGGGTTGCGCGCCGCCAAAGCCGGCGCTGCCGACGACAAACGGCACGCACGCCTGGCGCGCCCTCACCAGCGCGGGCTTGAGATCGCGATACACCTGATCCTCGCGCACCAGCGAACTGCCGCTGCCAAGGTAATACGGCCCCGGATCTGTGGAGCCCGCGTCAACACCAATCACGTGCGGCGCGATGGCAATGCCGGCGTCGAGGCTCGTCACCTCGTAGCCGTAGCCGAGCATGCCGTTGAGTGCAACGATGCGCAGTTCTTCGGTCATGGCGCAGGTCCGTCCTTATTCGGCCTTCATCCCGCGCTCGCGCACCACGCTTGCCCAGCGCTCAGATTCTTTTTTAACATGCGCGGCAAATTCGTCGGGGGTGCTGGTGGCTATATCCAGTCCGCGATCACCAAACATTTTTTGCACTTCCGGCGTGGTCAGCGTTTTTTTCAGATTTTCGTTCAGCAGCATAATCACGCGCGGCGATGTTTTCGCGGGCGCAAGCGGGCCGAACCAGGTGACGAATTCATAACCCGGCAGGCCGCCTTCCGCCACGGTGGGCAGTTCGGGAAATGCCGGCGAACGCTTCGGGCTGGTGACCGCGATGGCGCGCAGTTTTTTTGCGCGCACAAAGGCGCCCGTCTCGGCGATGTTGGTGAAGGTCGCGCTGACTTCGCCGCTCATCGCCGCGATCAGGCCCGGCCCGCCGCCCTTGAAATGCACGGCGACGAGGCGCGTGTTGCCCATGTGGTTAAACAATTCACCGGCGATATGCGGGTTGGTGCCGATGCCGGCGGAAGCGTAATGGATTTGTCCGGGCTTCGCCTTGGCAAGCGCGAGCAGATCCTTGACGTGGTACACCGGCACCGACGGATGCACACTCACCAGCGAGGGCGAATTGCAGATCATGCCGACCGCCGCAAAATCGTTGGCCGGGTGATACGGCGCGCGCGCCACCAGATGCGGGTTCACCACGAACGGCAGCGTGACATTGAGCAGCGTGTAACCATCCGGCGCGGCGCGTGCGACAAGCTCGCTGCCGATGTTGCCCGACGCACCGGGGCGATTATCGACAATGATCGGCTGGCCGAGAAACTCGCTCAGCTTCGGCGCGATCATGCGCGAGATCAAATCGAGGCTGCCGCCGGGCGCGAACGCAACGATGATGCGCACCGGCTTCACGGGATAGGCGTCGGTTTGCGCGAGCGCCGGGGTTGATGTGATCGCCAGCAAGCAGAAATATCGTAAGTATATGTTTTTAAACACTATTTATCCTAACGATGAGAAGGCGCATGGTAGCCACAAGCGCCGGAGCGATCATCATGCACGCGCCAGGCCGCACAATCAATGCGCCATTGTGGCAAGTACGGCGTACGCGTAAAGTTCTCGCAAAATAATGCGCAGCCCTCCGGGCACGCGCACGGAGAGTCGCTCATGCACGTCGCCATAAACGCACTGGCTGCATTCACCGCACTCGGCTGCTTCACGTTTGCGGGTGTCGCGCACGCGCAAACCAACTACCCCGCCAAAGCGATACGTCTGATCGTGCCGCTCGCCCCCGGCGGCCCCAGCGACATCCTCGCGCGCACCATGGCGGTTAAGCTGACCGAGAGTCTCAAGCAGGCGGTGGTGGTCGATAACCGCACCGGCGCGGGCGGCACCATCGGCACCGATATCGCCGCCCGATGGCTACACGATATTACTGGTGGCCTCGGCCACGTATGCCATCAACGCGAATATTTATGCCAAGCTGCCGTACGATTCGCGCCGCGATTTGTTTCCAGTGTCTATCCTCGCGGCGGCACCGTATGTGCTGTGCGTGCATCCGACGCTGCCGGTGAAATCTTTCAAGGAATTTTCGGCGCTGGCGAAGGCACGGCCCGGTCAACTCAACTACGGTTCCGGCGGCACCGGCACCGGCCCGCAGATGGCGTTTGAACTGATGAAGCTGCGCGCCGGTTTGGACATCGTGCATATTCCGTACAAAGGCACGGGGCCGGCGATGACCGAACAAATCGCGGGACAGGTGCAAGTAGGCTTATTCAATCTGATCGCCGGCATGCCCGTGGTGCAATCGGGCCGGCTGCGCGCAGTGGCGGTGACCGGCGTCAAACGCGCCACGCGGTTGCCCGATCTGCCGACCTTCACGGAAGTGGGTGTCGCGGGCCTTGAAGACATGGGCGGCCACGCCATGTGGCTGCCCACCGGGGTGAGCAAAGAGATCGTCGCGCGGCTGCATCAGGAGATGGTGCGCGCGGTGCAGTCGCCGGAAGTCAAAGCGCGCCTCGAAGCCGAAGGCGCAGAAATTATTGCCAACACGCCGGAGCAGGCGGCAGCGATCATCCGTACCGATCTCGACAAGTGGGGCGAAGTGGTGCGCAAGTCCGGCATAAAACCTAACTGAACTCCAAGGCCACGCGGGTGTCCCACAAGGGAACCCTGACTTGAGAACGCCCATGAACACCCATAAATTATTTGTCGCCGTTGCAATCGCGTGCGCGATCACGCAGCTCACCGCCTGCTCGGCCCTCGTCGCGGTGGGCGACGCCGCCATCACCGTGGGCGCTACCGCGGTAAAGATCACCGCCAAGGCCGTCGGCGCGGTGGCCGATGCGGTGATCCCCGACGGCGATAAAAAGAAAGAGGACAAGTAGCCGCGGCGTAGTGGTGTAGCGTGCGCCATGCGCACGACAACCGTCGTGAACAGGTGAGATCGTGCGGGTTCTTGTTGTCGTTACGCCGAGCGACGCGGTTTTGTCGTGCGCACGGCGCACGCTACGGGTGTCACGGCAGTGGCCGTAGGATGGGTGGAGCGCAGCGCAACCCATCACCATCGGCATATCACCACCGATGACGAGGGGTTTCACCTGCAAAATCAAATATTCATTTCCAGAATGTACAAACCGCCGGTGAAGCGATCCACCGTGTACACCAGATTGCGGTCATCGACATACACGTCGTTGATCTGCACCGAGCCCTTGGGTGACAACGCGGGCGCGCCCGGCACGTAGTACGCGACTTCCTGCGGCTGATACGGATTCTTCACGTCATACACCCGCAAGCCGCCGTTGAAGAAGGTGGCAAGAATGATGTCGTCCGAGCGCCATGCCACATCCATCGGATAGTTTTCATACAGGTTGTGCGAGCCGTAGCGTCCGCCGCGCTTGGTGAATATCTCGGCGGGCGGCAGCGGAAAGGTGGCGATCGGCACCAGGTTGGTTTCGTCGGCCATGTTGACCACCCAGGTCATTTTCGGCCAATCCTTGCCGTCGTCCTGCGTACATTCGTCGGTGACGATCAGCAGGTCTTTCGAGAACAGCGGCATCGCGGTGTGGGTAAAGCCGTTCATCGGCGGCGAGTAGTTGTAGTTGGTCACCAGTTTCGGATTGGACTTGTCCTTGATATCCAGAATCACAATGCCGCCGTCGAGATAGCCGAGATACGCGCGATCCGGGCGCTGCGGATACCACTGCGTGTTGTGCGGCCGGTAGCCGTTGTCGAATTTCGGATGGCGCTTTAACGGCGGCTCTTTGTCCTTGACGCTTTGCCCCGGAAACCACCAGCGGCCCGCCTCTACCGGCTTGGACGGATTACGCACGTCGATGATGCGGTAAATCTGGTGATCGTTCGGATTGCGCGGCTCGAAGTCGGGCGCGCCGGACGACATATGCACGTACTCGTTATCCACACACCACACGCAATGCACGCCCAGCGAATGCGGGCCGGAAGCATCAAAGTGCGAAATTTTCACCGGCTTTTCCGGCGTGCTGATGTCCCAGATATCAAAGCCCGCCGGGGTCATGCCGCGATCACCGCGTATCTGGTGCGCGACATACAAACGGTCGCCGCACACTTCCAGCGAGTTGGAGCGCATCTTGTGGTGCGGCAATTCGGTTTGCAGGATCACGCGCGGCTTTAACGGATCAGTCACATCCACCGCGGTAAAGTTTTTCGGCGCGGCCTCGTGGCCCAGCCACATGATGCGGCGGCCATCCTTGGTTTTTTGCATGCCCATGCCTTCGCCTACGCCGCCGAAACCGTCGAGCGTGTGGTGCGACAGCAATTTGAAGTTATACGAAAGCGTTTGTGACGCGTTGGTGCCGGAACCGATGGGGGCTTGTGCCATTACTACTCCTTGAAAATTATCGGGGTGAATCAGTCCTGCGGGAATCGCGCAAAATATTATCTGAAATCGCGGGGATAGGCGTTATTTATTTGCGACTTTGTTGCGACTTATTCTCAGACATTTCACAACAAGATGAAGTTATGCCACATCCTGAGCTACAGCGCATGATGGCACAAACACATAGCGGCAATGGTGCGCGACGCGTTGGCGGTGAAGTAAAAACCGTGCGAACCGGGGTAAACCGGCGAACCCCCGCACTCGGTCGTTACCGGCTCTGTCGTCAACCCGGCCCGCAATGCTGTATCTTTGTGCCTTGCCGTTTTGCTACCCATTGTCTGGCTCAGCGCTTCAGGGAGATATCGATCATGAAACAGTTTGCACACTGCATTGTTCTCGCCTTCGCGTTCATTGGCGCGCCAGCCACCGCCCAACTTCAACCCTTCCCCAACGGCCCGATCAATATTGTGGTTCCCGTCGCGCCCGGCGACGCAGCAGACATTGCCGTGCGCGCGATGGGCGAAGAAATTTCGCGGCTGCTGAAAACGCCGGTGGTCACCATCAATCGCCCCGGCGCCGGGGGCGCGGTCGGCACCAACAGCGTGGTGCAGGCGAAGAAAGACGGCCACACGATTGTGTTTGCGCAAAACAGCGCGCTCACCATCCGCGCCGTGCTCGACCCGCAAACGGTCACCTACGATGCGCTGCGCGATTTAACGCCGCTCGGCGTCGCCACACGCACGCCGAGTACGCTGGTGGTGCGTAGCGACGCACCGTACCGAAACTTCGCCGAGTTTCTCGACACTGCGAAGAAAAAACCGGGCTGGGCGCGCATGGGCCACCCCGGCGCCGGCTCGGTTGGCGAATTCTGCGTGCAATTGATCAGCGCGCTCACCGGCGCGGAATTCATCGTGGTGCCCTACACGGGTGCGGCGCCCGCTGTCGTCGCATTGCGCGGCGGACACATCGACGGCGTGGTGCTGGCGATCGGCGCGTTGAGCACGCACATCAAGTCAGGCGTGTTCCGCAGCCTCGTGTCATCGAGCCGGATACCCGAGTTTGCCGACATACCCACGATGCGCGAGCTGGGCTATAAGGAAGAACTGTTCGGTGTCTGGTTCAGTTTTAACGCGCCCGCCGGCATACCCGAAGACGCGCGCAAAGCGCTCGTCGGCGCGATAGAACAAGCGGTCAAATCGCCCGCCATCAGCGCAAGACTCGCGCCGCTCGGCATATTGCAAAGCTACGCCACGCCCGATCAAGCCACCGCCGAAATCCGCGAGGAATTCAAGCGCGTGAGCGAGATGGCGAAGAAAACCGGCTTGGCGAAATGACGTCGAAAATGACGCGGAAAGAATCCGCGAGTTCAAATTCGAAGTGCAACTCTGATTAATAGGTTGGGTGGGCGAGGTGCGATAGCATCCGAGCCCCTCGACCACCAAGTTAAAGTTGCCAAGAATGAACTACACACACCTCACCCAAGACGAACGGTATCAGATTGCGAT
>CAMDDY010000230.1 GCA_945893125.1 Bordetella parapertussis | reverse complement strand
GCTTTCGCACAATGCAGGGCGCGCAGACCTTCTGCACCATCCGCTCCTATCTCGATACCATGCACAAACAGGGTCATAATATGTTCGAGGTGCTGCGCCAGACTTTCATAGGGCGTCCACCTTCGCCTGATTCAGGCTGAATAGAGACTTTTATTTTAAATATTATTTTGTTTCAGTTACGTCGTTTTACTTCGCACGTATGTTACCGTTACCCTTTCCATATAGTCTATAAGCAATCTGCCTAGTTTATTCAGCTTCGCGGTATCGCTTGCGTGCGCCGCCTGCTCCATCGCCTCGCCCATGTCACTGATCGCGTCAAAGCCGTAGCCGCGTCCGGCGCCGGCCATGCCGTGGCCGATCATTCGCAGCGTCTCGAAGTCGCCGCGCGCGAGTGCCTGCGTGAACGCGACCTGATCTTTTCTGCGTTGCTCCATGAACAATGGCACCAGATCTTCCAGTTCCCGTTCGACCTCCACCACGATGGGTTCAGGCATCGCGGTGAGCTTCCATTGCCATTGCCCCTGGCCCCGAGGCTAAGGCGGATGCCAGCGCCACCTGCAGACTGGCGCGCGTCAGCGGCTTATCCACCACGGCATTACATCCGGATGCCAGCGCCAGCCGCCGCTCGTCCGCGCCCTTGTGCGCCGTGAGCGCGAGGATTGGACGGCTGTATCCGCACTGGCGCAGCGTTCGCGTGGCCTCCGCGCCGCCGATGACGGGCATGTCCATGTCCATCAGCACCGCGTCCGGGCGCTGATACAAGGCGGCCTCGATGGCCTGCTCGCCGTTCTCCGACTCCAGCACGGTCAATCCCAATCCTTTCAATTGCCGTACGATCAGCGCGCGTATGTCCGGCATGTCTTCTGCCACCAGCACGGTGCCGTGCAATGTCGCCGGCGCCGCCACCGGTGCATTCAGCGTAACAGTAAACACCGTGCCCACACCCACCTCGCTGCGCACCGCAATATCACCGCCCATCAGCCGCGCCAGATTGCGACTAATGGTGAGGCCGAGTCCCGTGCCACCGTGGGTGGCGGCCACTTTGGCATCCGCCTGCTGAAACGCGCCGAACAGCCGGTTCACCACGGCCTCCGGCATGCCCGGCCCGGTATCGGTAACCGTCATCGTCAGTACTTCCTCACACCACGCGGCGCCTACGCGGATTTCGCCCTGCCCGGTGAACTTGATCGCGTTGCTCAACAGGTTCAGCACGATCTGCCGCAAGCGAAACGCGTCGATATTCAGCAGTTCGGGCACGCCCTGATCCTCCATGCGCAATTTCACCGGCTTGCCATGCAACAGCGGCGTCACCGTCGACAACGCATCGCCAATCACGGTACGCACACTTTCCGGGTGTAACTGAATCGCCATCTGTCCGGCTTCGATCTTTGCCTGATCGAGCAGATTATTCACCAGCGACAGCATGTTCTGGCAGTTGCGATCAACGATCTCGCCGTTTTTCACGCGCTGATCGCGGCCAAGATCATCCTGATGCAGATTGATATTGTTAAATCCCATGATCGCGGTCAGCGGCGTGCGCAACTCGTGCGTGATGTGAGACAAAAACTGACTCTTCAGCCGGTCGGCTTCGCGCGCCGCCCGCGTCTCCATCTCCAGACGCTGGTTTTGGGTGTACAGCCGAAGCTGGCGATAAAACACCACCATGAGTTGCATAAGCATGCCTGCGATCAGGGCGAACAGAATACCCATGGCCTGCCCGCGCAAAATGGAGACGGTAACGCCCGCCAGCACAAACACGGCAACACCGGGAAACACCAGCCACTGCAAGGTCTTTCGCGCCGACCACAGCGGATAACCCAGCAGCGTCACCAGCACAAACGTGCCCAGCGCCAGCGCCAGGTCCGCTCCCCAGCCTCGCGGCTTGAGCACATGTCCGCGCAACAGCAGTTCCGTCACCATCGCCTGCACCTTCACGCCCGGCAGCAATCCCAGCGGCGTGTAGATCAGATCACCCAGCACGGCGGTCGAGCTGCCCACGATCACGCGCTTGCCCTTCACCGCTTGCGCGATCTGCTCCATCCCGGGCACGCCGGAAGCCGCCAGCGCCACCTGATAAAAGGGCAACGCTGGCACGCCCTCGATGCCCGCCGGAAAATGCAGTAGGACTTCCGCCCGCGCCGTCACCGGCCATGACTGACCATCCAGCGTCACCATGTTCCCATTCAGCGCAAATCGCGGGGGCGAGGCCGCGCCGTTGAGCAGCGCCAACGCCAGGCTGGGCGCGAGTTTGCCATACGCCGAAAACACCAGCGGCACGCGGCGCATGAGGCCGTCGCTATCCGGATGCATATTGATGACCCCGATGCCCGCGCGCGTCGCGAGCATGGACCGCGGCAAGGTCAAATCACTCACCAGCCACGCCGAGGCTTTATCCGCGCTCCCCCACGTTCTGGATTCCAGTTGCTTCTGGTACGCCGCATCGCGACCGAACGTATAAGGCAAGGCAGCGGCGGCGAGAATCACGCGTTCATCCAGTGCCGCCGCGAAGGCCTCGTCGCCCTTGCGCGGGTCCGAGAACAGCACGTCATACGCAACGGCCTTCGCGCCCGAGCGCAGCAGAAAATCCGTCACCAGCGCGTACACCTCGCGGTCATACGGCCACGGCCCGAGTTTGGGACGCAACTGCGTCATGGATTCTTCATCGACATCGACCACCACCACCTGATCGAATTTGACCTTGGGCGCCAGCAGGCGGCTGTGCGTGTCCGTCAGATCGTAATCCACCCGGCGAAACACATCGCTGGTTTCCAGAAACGCCGTCAGCAAAAACGCCAGCAGCGCGAACAAGGCGCTGCGCGCGAAGTACGGTAGGACTCTTAACCACTTCATCACGCCTTGCCCGCCTTTCCGGCCTTGCGCAGCAGCGCTTCGCCATCACGCCGCCAGATGGGCAGCAGCGAAGGCGCGCCGGGACGCGCATGAAAGCGCTGATCCACGCCCAGGCCCGGCACCCACACCAGATGCCTTCCCGACCATAAAAATGGTACGCGGTCACGCATCCATGGTGGTACGTCCTGCTCCTGAAACAGATCCTTGACCCGGCGGCGTGGCCGCGCAGCGTCGGGCCGCAGGCGTTCACCGCCCTGCCGCAGCCGCAGCGTCACCGGCGCCGCGCGCAGTCGTTCCGCGTCGATGCCCGTGCCGCTGCCGCGTGCCATTGTCAGCGTGGCCGCGAGCGCCGGCACGCGCAACGTGCGCTCGCCTTGCCACGACAGTCGAAAGTTCTCGCCGGGATCACTTTGCGCACGCACCAGATGCAGCGCGCCGTTGTAGCGATACAGCGCATGGCCATCCAACGCCAGTTTGACGCGCGCGTCTAGCCGGGCGTGCAGCGCCTGCCGCAAGGCTTCATCCAGCAATCGTTTGTCCGGCAAGGCCATGCCCGTGCGCGCCAGAAAATACCGCAACAAATTTTTCGCCCGCGCCGCCGACAGCCGCCGCAAGCCCTCCATCTCCAGCACCTCATCGTGCATGAAATCCAGCGCATCAGACGCGGCCAGTTCATCCAGCAATTCCGCTGCTTCCGCCAGGTGCCCCGCCGCGCGCGTCAGCGTTTCACGGTAGCCCGGCACGCGCAACGCGATGTGCGGCAAAATGTCGGCGCGCAAAAAATTGCGCAGGTAATGCGTATCCGTGTTGCTTTCGTCCTCCACCCATTGCAGCGCGCGGCGTTTGGCGTAGCGCTCGATATCGTGACGCGGCACATCCAGCAGGGGCCGCACGACGCTCAGCCCGCCCTCGTCACGTGAAAACGGCATCCCTGCCAATCCCTTGACCCCCGCCCCACGCAACAAGCGCAACAACAGCGTTTCAACCTGATCGTCCTGATGGTGCGCCAGGGCGATGACATCCGCGCGACAGGCGCGGTACGCCGCATAGCGTGCGTCGCGCGCGGAGGCTTCAGTGCTGTTGCCGCGCGCCACCTGCACCTTCACCACGTGTAGCGGCACGCCGCGCGCGCGGCACGCGCGGCGACAAAACGCCGCCCACGCCGGCGCATTGGGACTCAACTGATGATTGACGTGTATCGCGGACAATCGCCATTGATATCGCGGCGCGAGCATGATCAGCACATCCAGCAGCACGACGGAGTCAATACCGCCGCTTAAGCCCACGCACACGTGTCTGCCAACTATATCCGTGACGGACGTTGTCAACACGCGCTCGACGGCGTGCACGAGGCTATCTGCCGGCGTCGCGGCTTTTACCGGCGGATTTACAGACGGGTCCTTTGCAACGCCACGGGCCATAGTCGCATTCACCATCGCTGCGGGACCAGGCAGCGTTACCTGCCTTCGACTTCCTTAAACTTGCCGTAACTCAGCAGTTTTTCAAAGCGCGACGCCAGCAGTTCCTCCACCGGCTTGTCGCGCAACTGCCGCCAGGAATCGGCCAGCGCTTTTTTCATCGACTGCATCATCGCATCCGGGTCGCGATGCGCGCCGCCCAGCGGTTCAGTCACCACTTTGTCGATCAGCCCCAGCGCCTTCAAGCGCGTCGCGGTAATCCCCAGTGTCTCGGCGGCTTCGGGCGCTTTCTCCGCGCTCTTCCACAAAATCGCCGCGCAACCCTCGGGCGAAATCACCGAGTAGGTCGAGTACTGCAACATCAGCGTCGCGTCGCCCACGGCGATTGCCAGCGCGCCGCCCGAACCGCCTTCGCCGATCACGCTGCAAACAATCGGTGTCTTCAATTCCGACATCGCGTACAGGTTGCGCCCTATGGCTTCGGACTGCCCGCGCTCCTCGGCTTCCACGCCGGGATAGGCGCCCGGCGTATCGATAAACGTAAACACCGGCAGATTAAATTTCTCCGCCAGCTTCATCAGCCGCAGCGCCTTGCGATACCCTTCGGGCTTCGGCATGCCGAAATTGCGCATCGTGCGCTCTTTGGTATCACGGCCTTTTTGATGACCGATCACCACCACGTTTTGCTCGTTAAAGCGCGCCATGCCGCCGACTATCGCCGGATCATCGCCATACGCGCGGTCGCCGTGCAATTCCTCGAAGCCGGTAAATAATCCGTTGATGTAATCCAGCGTATAAGGCCGCTGCGGATGCCGCGCCACCTGCGAAATTTGCCATGCCGTGAGCTTGGCGTAGATATCCTTGGTCAGACCCTGGCTTTTCCTGGAGAGCTTGGCGATTTCCGCCGAAATATCCAGCGCCGAATCATCCTGCGTAAACCGCAGTTCTTCGATGCGCGCTTCGAGTTCTTCGATGGGTTTTTCGAATTCGAGGAAGGTTTGTTTCATGGGGCGATGATACCGTGAACGGGTGAACGCCGTTCGCTGTTAATACCACCCCACATCCGACCCGCGCGGATCGCTCGCGGCCTCGGCAATGCCGGTCTGCTTCGATTTAAACACCGCCTGCATATTGCCCCACCTGCGATTGCCCTGCTGCATCGCATGGCCTTTGCCTTGCAGCGCCGCGCGCCATGACGCGCTGAATCCCTCGGGTTCGAATTCAATACGATCCGGCCAGAACTGATGGTGGTAGCGCGGCATCGCCACCAGCCGTTGCAAATCCACCTCCGGCACGCGCAAATGTTCCAGCACGCCCAGCAGCACCATGCTGATGATGCGCGAACCGCCCGGCGCACCGAGGATCAGCACACCGCGTTCGTCTTCGACGAACGTGGGCGTCATGCTCGACAACGGGCGCTTGCCCGGCGCAATCGCATTCGCGTCGCTGCCGCGCAACCGATAACTGTTGGGCAAATCAGCGCGCAACGTGAAATCATCCATTTCGTTATTCAGCAACACCCCCGTGCCTTTGGCGACCAGGCCCGAACCGAAAATCCAGTTCACCGTAAGTGTCGCGCCCACGCGATTGCCCGCGCTGTCGATCACCGAAAAATGCGTGGTGTTGTAGCTCTCGGCTTTTTCACCCAGCGGCGGGCCAAGCGTGTCGCTGGCCGTGGCCGCGTTCGGTGATATTGATGTAACCAATTTTTTTATGTGACTTTTTTCTACTATCGCCGCCACCGGCACGTTGACGTGATCGGCGTCACCCAACTGGATGCGATCACGAAACACGCGCCGCAGCACTTCCGCGATGGTGTGCGCGGATTCGGCGTCCGACACCCCCGCGAGCTTCACCTGTTCCAGCATACCGAACGCCTGCGTCAGCCCGATGCCGCCTGCGGAGGGCAGCGCCGCCGTGGTGATGGTCGCGCCGCGATAGGTCACGCGCATCGGCGCGCGCTCCACCACGCGATACTTTTCGAGATCAGACAACGCCCACACACCGCCCGCCGCGTTGACCGTATCCACCAGCGCGCGCGCCACCGGCCCGCTATAAAAACCCGCCACGCCCTCGGCCGCCAGGCGTGAAAGCGTCTGCGCCAATTCCGCCTGCTTCAAACCATAGCCCGGGATCAATGCCTGCCCGTCCGCGAGAAAAATGCGCGCTGCTTCCGGCAGCTTGCGCAATACCGCTTCACGAATTTTCGCGATGCGCGCATAACGGCCATCCACCGCAAACCCATCGCGCGCGAGCCGGATTGCGGGCGCCAGCGTGTCGGCCAGCGGCAGCGTACCGTAGGTGCGCGCCAGATGTACCAACCCCGCCGGTGTGCCGGGTATACCCGATGCCGTGCCGCCTTGCATGGTCGCGCCGCGCAGCGGATTACCGCCGGCGTCGAGATAGTGTTCCCGTTTCACGCCTGCGGGCGCGGTTTCGCGCGCATCGATCATCACCTGCTTGCCGTCCACCACGCGATGCAGGAGAAAAAATCCGCCGCCGCCCAGGCCCGACGAATACGGCTCCACCACCGCCAGCGCGGCTGCGACCGCCACCGCCGCATCAAAGGCGTTACCGCCCCGTTTAAGAATTTCATATCCCGCTTCGCTTGCCAGCGGATGCGCGGAGGCAATCGCAGCGGTCTGCTGTGCGTGCGCCGATGTCGGCGGCGCCAACAGCAGCCAACCTGAAAAAAACCATAAGTATATGTTTTTATTAATGATTTATACCTCTTTCACCTTGAACCACCCGGCGTACAAGGCGGGCAGAAACGTCAACGTCAGCACCGTGGCAAACAGTAGTCCGCCCATGATCGCCACCGCCATCGGCCCCCAAAAATCACTGCGCGTGAGCGGGATCATTGCCAAAATCGCCGCTGCCGCCGTCAGCATGATGGGGCGGAAACGGCGCACCGTCGAGCCGATGACGGCTTCCCAAGGCGCTTTGCCTGCGGCGATGTCCTGCTCGATCTGATCCACCAGGATCACCGAGTTACGCATGATCATGCCCGACAGCGCGATCACCCCCAACATCGCCACGAAACCAAACGGGATGTTAAACAGCAGCAGAAAAAACGTCGCGCCGATCAGCCCCAGCGGCGCGGTCAGCAACACCAAAAACGTGCGGCTGAGGCTCTGCAACTGGATCATCAACAGCGTAATCGTCACGAAAATCATCAGCGGCATCACCGCCGCCACCGACGCCTGGCCCTTCGCGCTTTCTTCCACCGCGCCGCCGACTTCAATGTAATAACCGGCCGGCAACCTGGCGCGCAACGGATTTAACAGCGGATCAATTTGCCCCGTCACCACCGGCGCTTGAATGTTGCCCTTGATGTCGGCGCGAACCGTGACGGTAGGCAGCCGGTTGCGCCGCCACACCACGCCGTCCTCGAGTTCATATGAAATGCTCACCAACTGCGACAGCGGCACCGTGCGTCCGCCGGTGAGCGGAATGTTGTAATCACCAATGGCGCCGATGGCCATGCGCTCGGCGGCCTGCGCGCGCGCCAGCACCTCGATCAGCTTGTCGCCCTCGCGGAAAAACGTCACGCTGTAACCGGTCATGATCGAATTCAACACCGCCGCGAGTTGCGCCGAATTGATATTGAGCGCACGCGCCTTGTCCTGATCGACATTCAATCTAATCACCTTGGCGCGTTCGTTCCAGTCCAGATGCACATTGAAACCATGCGCATTGCCGCGCACCACGACTGCGGCTTCCTCCGCCAATGCCTTCACGGTCTGCGGATTGGGCCCCGACACGCGAAACTGGATCGGGTAGCCCACCGGCGGCCCGTTCTCCAGCCGGTTGACACGCCCGCGCACCATCGGAAAATCTTTATCCAGCGCCGCC
>CAMDDY010000229.1 GCA_945893125.1 Bordetella parapertussis | reverse complement strand
CGCCGCGCGCCCGTCGATCAAAAAGAGAAGGCACGGCAAATTCGATTTTTGCAATCTCGCGGGTACAGCATCGGCCTTGCGTTGCGCGTGATAAAACACGCCGCTCAACCAGATCAGGAAACGTGATTTACGAAAAAAACCGTAGGATGGGTACTGGCCAATGGCCGTAACCCATCACAACACAAGCATCGTAATGTGTTTGTGATGGGTTTCACTACGGGCTGTTGCGTAGTGCCGCCCCATCAATTCTTGATATTCGCGTCCTTAATCACCTTCGCCCACTTCGCGGTTTCGTTGCGTATTTCCTGAGCGAAGGCCTGCGGCGTATTGCCCGCCGGGATACCGCCGTCCTGCGTGATGCGCGCAACAATGTCAGGCAGTTTCAGCACCGCGACCGTTTCCTTGTGCAGCAGCGCGATGATCGCCGCCGGGGTGCGCGCCGGCGCCGCCAAGCCGTACCACGACAACGACTCAAATCCGGGAAAACCGGATTCGTGAAACGTCGGCATCTCCGGTAATGCACCGATGCGTTGCAGGCTCGCGGCGCCGAGCGCGCGCAGGCGTCCCGCTGTCAGGTGCGGCATGAATACCGCCGGATTGGCAAACAGCAAATCCGCTTCTGCGCCAAGCACGGCGATCATCGCGGGGCCCGCGCCTTTGTAGGGTATCGGCACGATATCGATGCCGGTGTTCAGGCGAAAGAGTTCCATCGATAACGTCCCGGCGGAACCGGTGCCCGACAGCGCCCAACGCAGTTTGCCGGGGTTGGCCCTGGCATAACCCACGATGTCCTGCACTTTGACGATTGGATGCGATGTGCGCGCCGCCAGCATATTGGGCACGTCGGCGAATTTGGTGATGGGCGCGAAGTCCTTGATCGGATCAAACGGCAGCTTTTGCAGGCTGCCGGTGACCGTCATCACTGCCACGGCTGCGACCAGCAGCGTATAGCCGTCGGGATTTGCCTTGGCGACAATATCACCGGCAATCGCGCCGCCGCCCCCGCCGCGATTGTCATACAGGATATGTTGCCCGATTCTCTCGGTGAGTTTGGCCGCCACCGGGCGCGCCACCATATCGGTGCCGCCGCCGGGCGCAAACGGTATTACCCAGCGGATGGGTTTGTTCGGATAGCCGGCCTGCTGTGCCCACGCGTGTGGTGCGCCGATGAGCAGGCACAGTGCCGCGAGTTGAAACCATTTCTCCATCGTTGCTCTCCTGGATGCCGATGCGCGACTATCGCAGTGCGGCTAAATCAATGCAAGCTGCACGGCGGGTGCAACTGTCGCGACCGGGCAATGGGTTCAACACCGCTGTCATCGGGGATTTACGTTAAAATTCAGCCCTTTCCGCAGCACCGGGCTTTAGGGAACCGCAATGAAAAGTAACGAAATACGCGCCAAGTTTCTGGATTATTTTGCCGCCAAGGGCCACACCAAAGTGGCGTCCGCGCCGCTGGTGCCGGGCAATGATCCGACGCTGCTGTTCACCAACTCCGGCATGGTGCAGTTCAAGGACGTGTTTCTCGGCCAGGACAAGCGCAACTACGTGCGCGCCACCACCTCGCAGCGCTGTCTGCGCGCGGGCGGCAAACACAACGATCTGGAAAACGTCGGCTATACCGCGCGCCATCACACGTTTTTCGAGATGCTCGGCAACTTCAGCTTCGGCGATTATTTCAAGAAAGACGCGATTCATTTCGCGTGGGAGCTGTTGACCGGCATCTACCAATTGCCCAAGGACAAGCTGTGGGTGACGGTGTATCAAACCGACGACGAAGCCTACGAGATTTGGTCCAAACAAATCGGCGTGCCCATCGAGCGCATTGTGCGCATTGGCGACAAACCCGGCGGCGGCTCCGATAATTTCTGGCAGATGGCCGACACCGGCCCCTGCGGTCCGTGCAGCGAGATTTTTTACGATCACGGCGCCGAGGTGGCGGGCGGCCCGCCCGGTTCAGCGGACGCCGATGGCGACCGATACATCGAAATCTGGAACCTCGTGTTCATGCAATTTAACCGCGACGACAAAGGCGCGTTGCATCCACTGCCCAAACCGTCGGTGGATACCGGCATGGGGCTGGAGCGCATCGCCGCGGTGATGCAGCACGTGCATTCCAATTACGACATCGATCTGTTTCAGGCGCTGATCAAAGCCGCCGCGCGCGAATGCACTACAGTGAGGGGCGCTCCGGATCTTGCTAACAACTCGCTGAAAGTGATCGCCGATCACATCCGCGCCACGTCATTCATGATTGTCGATGGTGTGATCCCCGGTAATGAAGGCCGCGGCTATGTGCTGCGGCGCATCATCCGCCGTGCGATTCGCCACGGCTACCAGTTGGGGCAGAAAAAACCGTTCCTGCACAATCTTGTCGCCGATCTGGTTAAAGCCATGGGCGAGGCCTATCCCGAACTGGCGGCAGTGAGCACGCGCGTCGCGGGTGTGTTGAAGCAGGAAGAAGAGCGCTTTGCCGAAACACTCGAAAACGGCATGAGAATTCTGGAGGCCGCGTTGACGCGCGAAGACCACATGCTCGACGGCGACACTGTGTTTCAACTCTACGACACGTTTGGTTTTCCGGTGGACCTCACCGCCGACATCGCGCGCGAACGCAACGTGCGCGTGGATTACGCGGGCTTTGAAGCGGCGATGGATCGTCAGCGTGACCGCGCGCGCGCCGCGTCGAAATTTCAGATGGGCAGCGCGGTGGAGTATTCCGGTGCGAAAACCGTATTCAAGGGTTACGACACGCTGGATGTTGGTGACGCGCAAGTGGTGGCGATTTATCGTGAGGGCACATCGGTGTCGTCGATCAGCGGGGGCGAAGCGGGCATCGTGGTGCTGGATCGCACGCCGTTTTATGCCGAGTCCGGTGGCCAGGTGGGTGATGCCGGCGAACTCGATGCGGGCAATGGCACGTTCGCGGTCAGTGACACTCTGAAAATTCAGCCGGATGTGTTCGGTCATCACGGCAAGCTGACGGCGGGCGCGCTGGCGGTGGGCGACAAGGTCGCGGCCAAAGTCGATACCGCGCGGCGCGCGCGCATCATGCGCAACCACTCGGCCACGCACTTGATGCACAAGGCCTTGCGCGAGGTGCTGGGCGCGCATGTGGCGCAAAAAGGCTCGCTGGTCGATGCGGGCAAAACCCGTTTTGACTTCTCGCACAACGAGCCGATGAGCGATGCGCAAATCCGCACGGTTGAGGCGATGGTGAATGCCGAAGTGCTGGCGAACGCCGCCACCGCCGCGCGGGTGATGAAGTTTGACGACGCGGTGAAGTCCGGCGCGATGGCGCTGTTCGGCGAAAAATACGGCGATGAAGTGCGCATGCTCGACATCGGATCGTCGCGCGAGTTATGCGGCGGCACACACGTCGCGCGCACCGGCGACATCGGATTTTTCAAAGTGGTCGGTGAAACCGGCATCGCCGCCGGCGTGCGGCGTATCGAAGCGGTGACGGCCGAAGGCGCGCTGGCATGGGTGCAACAGCAGGAAGATACGCTTGCCACGGCGGCGAGCGCGTTGAAATCCGGCCCGCACGAAGTGGGGCAGAAGATCGCGCAGATGCTCGACACCGTGCGCAATCTCGAAAAAGAACTCGCGCGATTGAAATCCAAACTGGCGTCGTCTCAAGGCGATGACCTTGCTGATCAGGCAGTCGATGTCAAAGGCGTCAAAGTGGTTGTGGCTGTCATGGACGGCGCCGACAGTAAAGGCCTGCGCGAGTCGCTGGACAAACTCAAAGACAAACTCAAGTCAGCGGCCATCGTGCTCGCGGCGGTCGAAGGCGGCAAAGTCACGTTGATCGCGGGCGTTACCGCTGATCTCACCAGCAAACTTAAAGCCGGCGAATTGGTGAACCATGTCGCGCAACAAGTCGGCGGCAAAGGCGGTGGACGGCCCGATATGGCGCAAGCGGGCGGCACCGATCCGACGCATTTGCCTGCGGCGCTGGCGTCGGTAAAGGCTTGGGTGGAATCAAAAATAACATAATAAAAACAACTACTTACAATAGTCACGTGTCTCAGAGTCCACTGCCCGCGCTGTCCCTGCTCGAAACCCGCGTGCTCGGTGTGCTGGTCGAAAAGCAGCACACCGTGCCGGATACCTATCCGCTGTCGCTGAATGCGCTGCTGGCCGGCTGCAATCAAAAGACCAGCCGTGATCCGGTGTTAAGCGCGACCGAAGACGAAGTGGAGGCCGCCATCGATCATCTGAAAAGTTTTTCGCTGGTAATGGAAGGCAGCGGCAACCGCGTGACGCGCTATGAGCACAACGTCAATCGCGTGCTGCAATTGCCGGCGCAGTCGGTGGCGATACTCGCCACGCTGATGCTGCGCGGCGCGCAAACGCCGGGCGAACTGCGTATTAACTGCGAACGCCTCTACAAGTTCAGCGATATCTCTTCGGTGGAAGTATTTCTGAATGAGCTGCGAGACCGGGCCGCCGCGCTGGTGATCGAACTGCCGCGCTGGCCAGGCTCGCGCGAAAATCGCTGGGCGCATTTAATGTGCGGCGCGCCCGCCGCCGAAGCGGAATTTTCCATGCCGTCCGCGACGGGTAGCGATATCACCGTCGGAGAACTCGCCGCGCTGAAAGCCAACGTGGCGCGGCTGGACGATGAAGTCGCGCAACTCAAGGCGGTCGTCGCAAGGTTATGCTCCGAATTGGGTGTTTCCATCGTCAAGTAGGTGGCGGGTGTGCGCCGCACACCTTGCCTATAGTTCGAATGCGTTTGCAAGCGGAAATGTCGAATGTCATCTACCGATGAACTGAAGCCGGGACTCAACGCCACCGTGGAAATCGTGGTCGGCACGCGCGATACGGCGGCGCACGTGGGCAGCGGAAAAATCGGCGTGCTGGCGACGCCGATACTGGTGACGTTACTGGAGTCAGCGGCGTTGCAGGCGGTCGAGCGATTCATGCCGCCCGGCCAGCAAACCGTGGGCACGCGGCTTGAGTTATCGCATACGGCGGCGACACCGGTGGGCATGCGCGTGCGTGCGCAGGCGGAACTGATCAAGGTGGAGGGGCGCAAGCTCACTTTCAGGCTGCATGCGGAAGACGAAGGTGAGACCATCGGGGGCGGCACGCACGAGCGGCTGATTATCAGCGTGGATCGTTTCGATCAGCGCATGCAGAAAAAAATGGACAATCGCTCAGCGAAACCGTAGGTCGTTCAAATCCCTCAGTTGCCGCAGCGCGCCCTGCTTTTCGGCGGTGACCTGATTCAGTTGACTGCGGTAATACGACACACGGCTTTCGAGTTCGCTGCGCCGCGCGTGCGCACTCATGTCGGCGGGGTCACGGCGCATGTAAACGAGTTGTGTTTCGGTGTTGCGTAGCTGTCCGTGCAGCAGGCTTTCGTCGCGCTCCAGCACGGAGAGACGCGATTGCAGGCGCGACAGGTCGGTTTGCCGGCCCAATTCGCTGTCGCGCCGCCTGGCGTACTCGGCCTGATTCGTCTCGCTTTTCTCGATGGCGCGGCGCAGCCGTTCGGCGTGCGCGCGTTCGATGGCTGCCTCGTCTTCCTGCGCAGCGTCGTCGGGCGCGGCTAAAGACAGCGCCGGCGCGACCGCCAGACCCAGCACAACAAGGGCACTCAACAGCGGCGATGCCGCGCGTGCTCGCCTAAGGTTATCGCCGTGTATGAATGTCATGGTGTGGTTTCGACGTGGCAAGCCGTAGAATAGTTCAGCTTACACCGCTGCTGCAAAGCGTTACTGGGCATGCGCTCTAAAAAAATACAATAAAAACATATACTTAAACGCATCTTGCAGATGCCGGTAAAGTCACGGCGCTGGCCCCCGGACTTTCTTGATTGACGATTCAGGAGAATGCTTATGAAACGCCTGTTGTTATTGTCGCTGCTGGCCATTCTGGTTTCCTGCGCGGGTCCCTCAACGACTCCGCCCCCGACCGGTTCGACCGCGCCGCTGTCGCGAGATCAGGCGCTGGTGGATCGCGCGATTGCCGCAATGGGCGGTGTGGATGCGCTGCGGGGCCTGCGCAGTACGTCGATTAAGGGCACGGTCAAACAGTGGGAGCCGGAGCAGTCCCATGCGCCCGGCGGTGAAGCGCGGTTCGCGGCGGAGGCGACGTTTGATACCACGCTTGATTTCGTCAACCATGTATCGCGCATCGACTGGGTAAAAAAATTCGCCTATCCAGCGCCGCGCACGTTTACCTATACCGAGGTCGTGACGCCAGACGCGGGCGCCGTGATCGGCATCGATTCCAACGGCCGCACGCGCGAGAGCCTCGCGAACAAGCCGCCGATGCATGCCATGTCGGGCTTGCGCCTGGCGACCACGCAGCGCGAACTGCGCCGCGCCTCGCCGGCGCTGCTGCTGGAGATGCGCAATAATCCGGGCCGTGTCAGCCGCCGCGGCAATGTGGAGATTGGCGGCATAACGCATCCGGCGCTATCGTATAACGCCGGTGCGCATAACTTCGTCGTGCTGTTCGATCCGGCCAGCGGCCTGCCGGCGCGCGTACGCACGCTGGATTTCGACAATATCTGGGGTGACGTCGATTACGACCTGGTGCTGTCGGATTGGCAAGCGGTGGGTGGTGTGCGCATGGCGATGAGCCAGCGTTATGAATTGAATGGCCGCACGGTCGCCGACATGCATATTACGCAAGTCACGCCCAATCCCGTGATCAATCCCGCCGGGATGGCGGTGCCGGCCGGCATGCGCGCCACCGCGCCCAGGCCCGCCGTGGGCAACATTCCCTATCAATGGGTGATCCGGCGGCAATTTATCGGCACCTATCTTGATTCGGATCATCCGAGTTTCGATACGCAGGCGACGCAATCGCTGCGTATGCAGGAGCTCGCACCCGGCGTGCAGCACATCGTCGGCGGCTCGCACAACGCACTGGTGGTGGAGATGCGCGATCATCTGATCGTGTTCGATGCGCCGGTGAACGATTGGCAATCCAACTGGACCATTCGCACCGCGCAGGCGCGCTACGGCATGAAGCCGGTGCGCTACCTGATGCTCACGCATCATCACATGGATCACGCGGGCGGCCTGCGCGCGTACATGGCACAGGGTGCGACGCTGGTGGTGGGGCGAGGCGCCGCGGCGCACTACCGCCGGGTGCTGGCGGCGCCCGCGACACGCAATCCGGATGTGGCGCCGCGCGATTACGCGAAGGTGAATATTATCGAAGTGCCGGATCGATACACCATGAGTGACGGCAAACGCGAGGTATCGGCGCATCTGACGGAGAATCCGCACGTGGACGGCATGCTGATCGGTTACGTCGCCGATGCGCGCCTGGGTTTCGTCACGGATATCTGGAGCCCCGGTGCGGCGCCGTTGCCGAATCAAATCAACTCACCGCTGGCGGCGGTGGTAAACGCCGCGCGGCGCGCGGGCATACAGCCGCTGCGTTTCGCGGGCGGGCACGGCAGCACGGGTGACTACGCGCCGCTGGCGGGGCTGGCGGGGCAACGATAATGGCGGTAAAAAAGCCCGCCGCGAAATCCGCTACGAAGCCGGCCCTGTTGTCCGACGCGAAAATTCGCCGCATGAAGGAAGACAAGTTCGTGCATTTTTTGAACCCCGGCGCGATTCGTTATACGCGCTCTCTGGGCGACGCCACGGGCCTTGAAACGCTGGGCGTGCATCTGGTGCGCTTGAAGCAGGGCGACGACAGCACCGAGTATCACTTTCATCACCAGGATGAAGAGTGGGTGTATATCCTCTCCGGGCGCGGCGTGGCCGAGATCGGCGGGAAAAAAACCCAAATCGGCGCAGGGGATTTCATGGGCTTTGTCGCGGGGTCGGCGCCGCACGCAATGCGCAATCCGTTCAAACCGGATTTGGTGTATCTCGTGGGCGGCAATCGCTGGCCGATGGATGTGTGTGATTACCCGCGTATCGGCAAGCGCCGGTACCGAGAAAACGGCAACAATGCGTATCTGGATCTGGCAGCGTTGACACCGGTGAAGCGACATTTGAAGTAGACGCTGAAGCCTCTACCGGTAGAGGACGCGGCACAGACCGTTAACGTTACTCCACCTTAATCCCTGCCGCCTTTACCAGCTTGATGTTCTGCGCAATCTCGTCGCGTATGAAAGCGCCGAATGCATCGGGCGTGCTGGTTGCCGGATCCAGCCCCTGCTTCATGAAC
>CAMDDY010000228.1 GCA_945893125.1 Bordetella parapertussis | reverse complement strand
TTGGGCGCAAGGTGATCGCGGCAGTGCGTGCCATCCGGATCGCGTGAACGAGTTTCAAGCCAGCGTCGAAAAAGCCATCGATTACGCCAGCGCGCTCGGCTGCAAGCAGGTCAACTGCCTCGCCGGACTCACTCCCGCGAACGTCGCGCCTTCAATGCTGCGCGAAACCTTTGTCGCCAATCTCAAGTTCGCCGCGCCGAGGTTCAAGGCCGCCGGTATCAAACTGCTGATCGAGCCGATCAACAGCATCCGCGACATGCCGGGTTTTTATCTCAACCACACGCAGCAGGCGCTGGATGTCATCGCCGACGTGAGTTCGGACAACCTGTTCGTGCAGTACGACATCTATCACATGCAAATTATGGAAGGCGACCTCGCCAGCACCATCGAGAAAAATCTCGCGATGATTCCGCACATGCAGCTCGCCGATAACCCCGGCAGGCATGAGCCGGGCACCGGTGAAATCAACTACAAGTTTTTGTTTGAGTTCATCGATAAAATCGGCTACACCGGGTGGATCGGCTGCGAGTACAAGCCATTGACTACGACGGATGCGGGATTATCTTGGGCGCGAGAATTCTTGCACAAGTAAAATTCATGGCACCCTGCGGGTTATGAACAAGAAACCTGTAACACCATGTGTGGATAACGGTTCTGGTATTCTTGCTGGGAGCAATAATTGGCGCCATCTTTGGCTATGTGCTGTGTGTCCGAATCCTGGTTGGAAGGTCAGGCGCATTCAACCCAAGTCACGATACGTTTTTATGCATGGGCATTGCGAGTCTGTGCGTGGGTATCTTTTTTGCAATTTGGTCGCGCCGCCTACTGGATCGAGATTAACGCAGAACGAGTAGGATGGGTGCAACCCATCACAACGCAAGCATGCGTGAAGACCATCGTCAAATGTCGCGCATTGCACTTAACGCGGAGCATGAGGCTTTTGTTCGTGATGGGTTTCACCCATCCTACTTAACTGATGATGGGTTGCGCTGCGCTCCACCCATCCTACTTTACTACTTAACCGCCTTCACCACCTTGCCCAGCCGCGCCACTTCCGCATTCATGATCTCCACCAGTGCTTCGGGCGTCGACGGCGACGGCTCAATGCCCGTCTTGAGAAAAATATCCCGCGCCTGCGCACTGCGCAGATAACGCGACACTTCGCTGTTGAGTTTTCCGATGATCGCCAGCGGCGTTTTGGCCGGCGCGAACATCGCGTGCAGCACTTCCGACACATAACCCGGCACGCCTGCCGACGCAATGCTCGGCACGCCCGGCGCCAGCGGCGACGGCTGCGGACTGCTCACGCCCAGCGCACGCAGCCGGCCCGATTGCATATGCGGCGCCACCGCGCCCGCCGACGAAAACATCACCTGCACCTCGCCGGAGAGCAGCGCGGTAATCGCCGGCGCATTGCCCTTGTAGGGGATGCGCGTCATGTTCACACCCGCCATGTGCCCAAACAATATCGCCGCCACGTAGTTTGAACTGCCGGTTCCGCCCACTGCCACGTTGAGTTCACTCGGTCGCGCCTTGGCGATCGCAATCAATTCCCTGACGTTTTTTGCGGGCAGCGAGGGATGCACCACCAGCACCGTCGGCGAGCGGTCCACCAGCGTCAGCGCGGCGAAATCGCGCACCGGATCGTAATTCACCTTGTCAAACAGCGGCCCCAGCCAATGCGCACTGCCCGACAACAGCAGCGTATAGCCATCCGGCGGTGACTTGGCCACGATATCCGCGATCAACGCCGTCGGCCGGTTGTCCACCACGATCTGCTGGCCCAGCGGCCCCGCCACCGCCAGCGCGATCAAACGCGCCGGAAAATCATTGCCGCCACCGATGGGCGAGGTGACGATGCGGATGGTTTTGGCGGGATACTCCTGCGCGTACACCACACACGCGAAGCCCAGCGCCAACACACCAGCGGCACCGGTGGTGATTTCGGTTTTCATGGGCTCGTCTCCTCGATTCGTCAAGCCGCAATTCTACGTGCTGCGGCGCAAGCGCTGTGGCAAAATCACCGCTGAATTTACCAGGAGAACATCATGAGCAACATCGGCTTCATCGGACTCGGCATCATGGGCAAACCCATGGCACTCAATCTCATCAAGGGCGGCCACACGCTTTTTCTGAATTCACGCAGCGGCGTGGCAAAGGAACTCACCGACGCCGGCGGTAAAACCTGCGCCAGCGCAAAAGAAGTCGCGCAGAAAGCCGACATCATCATCGTAATGGTGCCGGATACGCCGGACGTGGAGAAAGTGTTATTCGGCGCGAATGGCGTGGCCGAGGGCCTAGGTACAACTGGCAAGGGCAAAACCGTCATCGACATGAGTTCGATCTCACCCATAGAAACAAAAAAATACGCAAAAAAAATCAATGATCTGGGCTGCGAATACGTGGATGCGCCGGTGTCCGGCGGCGAAGTTGGCGCCAAGGCGGCATCGCTCACCATCATGATCGGCGCCAACCCGGCGACGTTCGACAAAGTAAAACCGCTGTTCGAACTGATGGGCAAGAACATCACGTTGGTCGGCGGCAATGGCGACGGGCAGACCTGCAAGGTGTGCAACCAGATTATCGTTGCTTTGAACATTGAAGCGGTGAGCGAAGCCCTGATATTCGCGTCCAAGGCGGGCGCCGATCCCGCCAAAGTGCGCCAGGCGCTGATGGGCGGGTTTGCGGCGTCGCGCATTCTTGAGGTACACGGCGAGCGCATGATTAAGCGCACCTTCGATCCGGGCTTTCGCATCGAACTGCATCAGAAAGATTTGTCGCTGGCGCTGGCCGGCGCGCGCGCCATGGGCGTGGCGCTGCCCAACACCGCCACCGCACAGGAGCTGTTCAATACCTGTGTTGCCAATGGCGGCGCGAAATGGGATCACTCAGGCATGGTCAAGGCGCTGGAGCTCATGGCGAATCATCCGGTGGCGAAGTAGTTCAAGTCATGTTGCGACGCACGACGGTTACGCTGCTGCTGACAATAGCGGGCAGCGTGTCGGCGCAACAGTATCCCGCCAAACTCATCCGCGTCATCAACCCCGCCGCGCCCGGCGGCAACAGCGATCTCTTGTTTCGCGTGTTGTCGCCCAAGATGATTGAAGTGCTCGGCCAGCAACTGGTGATGGAATATCGTCCCGGCGCCGGTGCCACCGTCGGCACCGAATTACTCGCGAAAAGCGCGCCGGACGGCTACGCCACCATGTTTGTTGCCGCCAGTCATGTGATGAACCCCGCCATCGTGCGCAAGCTGCCGTACGACACGCTGAAAGATTTCACACCGCTGGGGCTGATCGCGGATATTCCTTCGGCGCTGGTCACGCATCCTTCGTTACCCGCAAAGAACGTAAAAGAACTCATTGCACTCGGCCGAGCGAACCCCGGCGCCATCAATTTTTCATCGGGTGGCCGCGGCACGGTGGGACACCTTGCCGGCTCACTGTTCAGCGCGATGGCGAAGGCGCAATACACCTTTGTCGCCTACAAAGGCTCGCATCAGGCGCTGATTGATGTGATGTCGGGCAATATTCAATTCCAGTTTTCCAGCATCTCCAATCTGCTGCCCTATGTAGAGTCAGGACGCCTGCGCATGCTGGCGCAGACCGGCGAAAAACGTTCGCCGATCGCGGCGCAAACGCCGACCATGGAAGAATCCGGCTTGCCGGGATTCATCGTGCGCAGCGGCTTCAGCTTTGTCGGCCCCGCCGGCATGCCGCGCGCGGTGGCCGAAAAACTCAACGGCGCGCTGCTCACATCGCTGCGCGAGCCGGCCAATCGCAAACTGCTCGCCGCGCGCGGCGCCGATCCGGTGGGCAGCACGCCCGAAGAACACGCGCGTTACATCAGCACTGAAATCGACAAGTGGATGAAGGCCGCGCGCGCGGCTGGCGTTACGCCGGAGTAAAATCTTCAAAGACTTTGTTGACGCAGATTTACGCAGATGATCGCAGATTAAAAACCAACCGCCGTCATTCCCGCGCAGGCGGGAATCTGTTAGCCGTCGCTAGTGGCACGGTGTTATGGATTCCCGCCTGCGCGGAAACGAGAGTGGGTAGTAATCTGCGATCATCTGCGTAAATACGCGTCAAAATGCCTTTGACCTCACCCATATTCCCATGAACAAACCCGATACCCCGCGCACCCCCTGCCCGCCCGAACTCATCGCCGCCTTGCGCGCACAATTCGGCGAGCGCCTCGCCACCTCGCAAGCCATCCGCGACCACCACGGCAAGGACGAATCGGCATTCCCCGTAGCACCACCCGACGCGGTGGTGTTCCCGCAATCCACCGAAGAATGCGTCGCTATTGTCAAACTTTGCGCGCAGCATCGCACCAACATCGTCCCCTATGGCGTAGGCACTTCACTCGAAGGCCACGTGCTCGCCATCCACGGCGGCATCTGCGTGGACATGAGCCGCATGAACAATGTCATTGCGGTCAATGTCGATGACCTCGACTGCACGGTGCGGGCCGGCGTCACGCGCAAACAATTGAATCTTCATTTGCAACACACGGGATTATTTTTTCCCATCGACCCCGGCGCCGACGCCACACTCGGCGGCATGGCGGCGACGCGCGCCTCCGGCACCAATGCCGTGCGCTACGGCACCATGCGTGAAAACGTTTTGGGATTAACCGTCATTCTCGCCGACGGTCGTGTTATCAAAACCGGCGGCCGCTCGCGCAAGTCCGCCGCGGGCTACGACCTCACGCGGCTGTTGGTCGGCTCCGAGGGCACACTGGGTTTGATTACCGAAGTGACGCTGCGGCTGTATCCGCAACCCGAAGCGGCATCGGCGGCGACCTGCACCTTCCCCACCATCGACGCCGCAGTGCGCACCGTGATTCAAACCATACAACTCGGCGTGCCCATCGCGCGCTGCGAACTGCTCGATGCGCTCACCATCAAAGCGGTTAATGCGCACAGCAAGCTGGGCTTACGAGAAGCGCCAATGCTGTTCTGCGAATTTCACGGCACCCCAGCATCCGTCAAAGAACAGGCGGAAACCGTACAGACCATCGCGAAAGAACAAGGCGGCATGGATTTCGAATGGGCAACAAAGCAGGAAGACCGCACGCGTCTGTGGCAAGCCCGCCACGATGCCTACCCCGCGTGCCTGAGACTGAAACCGGGCGGTCGCGCCATGTCCACCGATGTGTGCGTGCCGATTTCGCGGCTCGCCGAATGCATCGCCGAAACCAACAAGGATTTACAGGGCACGACCATACCGATAGCGCTGTTCGGCCATGTCGGCGACGGCAATTTCCATCTCGCGATCATGGTGGACCCCAACAACCCGGCAGACATCGCCGAGGCCGAGCGGGTGAATCACAACGTGGTGTCACGCGCGCTGGCGATGGGCGGCACCTGCACCGGCGAACACGGCATCGGCTTCGGCAAACTGGATTTTCTCGATGCGGAACATGGTGAGGCGGTTTCGGTGATGCACGCCATTAAACAATCGCTCGATCCGCACGGCTTGTTTAATCGCGGCAAAGTCATCCGAAGCCCCAATCCGTAGGTTGGGCTACCAAGCCCAACATCAAACACGCGGAGATGCACCACAGCTTTTGCGCCATCGCGAGGGTTTGTGTTGGGCTTTGCAGCCCAACCTACCATCCCCTTCGCGTCTTGTGCGAGGGACTCGGCAATTTACGCCTTCAACTCCACCACGATATTGCCCGACCGCTCCACCGTCGCGCGCGATTTCGGCGGCAAAATCAGCGTCGTCGAATCCTCCTCGACAATCGCCGGGCCGCGCACCGCCGCGCCTATCGCCAGCTTGTAGCGATCGTACACCGGCAGTTGCTCGTAGCGCTCGCGCGCGCCCACCCACGCGCGGCGTTTGCCTTTGACTGCGCGCAGTTCCCCTCGCGCGCCGCGCTTGCCGCTGGCGACTTTGAGTTCGCCCTTGGCCACTTGCGCCGACGCCGCGACGCGGATGTTGATGATTTCGATGTCGCCCACCGGCGGCACATGGCCGAAGGTTTTTTCGTAGACCGCGGTGAACGCGGCGCGCAGTGCGTTCAATGAACGCGCGTTATAAGGCCCGGCGGGTAAGGCCACCACCAATTCAAACCCCTGCCCCACAAAGCGCATATCGGCGGATCGCTCCACCGTGACGCGGGTTTTTTTCGCCACGGTTTTGGCGATCACCGCGCCCGCTTCGCGTTCGAGTTTGGCATACGCGCTTTCAAACGCGCGCCAGTTTTTCTCCGTCATTTCACTCAAGCGGCAGGCCACCGTCGCCACGCGATCAATGCGCGCAGGCGCCATCAAGAGGCCCAGCGCGGACGCCACGCCCGCGCTCGGCGGGCAGATCACGCGCGTGATGCCGAGGCGCCGCGCCACTTCGCAGCCATGCAGCGGCCCGCCGCCGCCCGTGGCGAGCAGTGCAAAGTTGCCCGCGTGATGCCCGCGCTCCGCCACATGCACGCGCGCGGCCGCCGCCATGTTTTCGTTCACCACCGAATGAATGCCCCACGCGGCGGCTTCGACGCGCAGTTTCGATTGCGCGGCCAGCGGCGCAATCGCCGCATGCGCGAGTTGGGCATCGATGCGCATGGTGCCCCCCGCGAACGTAGCGGCATCCAGATACCCCAGCACCAGATTGGCGTCGGTCACCGTCGGCGCCGTGCCGCCGCGTTGATAACACGCAGGTCCAGGTGCCGCGCCCGCGCTTTCCGGCCCCACCTTGAGCAGCCCCAGCGCGTCGATAGTGGCAATGCTGCCGCCGCCCGCGCCGATTTCGATCAGCTCGATGGTGGAGATATTGATCGGCAAGCCGCTGCCTTCCATGAAGCGCTGCTGGCGGCCCGCCTCGAACTGATACGCAATCAGCGGCGCGCCGTCTTCCACGATGGCGAGCTTGGCCGTCGTGCCGCCCATGTCAAAGGCCAGCACATCCCGCGCCTTCGAGCGCAGGCCGAATGTTGACCCAGCCAGCGCGCCCGCCGCCGGGCCGGACTCCAGCAACTGTATCGGCACGCGCTTGGCTTCATCGATATGCGTCAGCCCGCCGTTGGAGAGCATCATGAAGAGCGGCGCCTTGATGCCCAGCTTGGCGATCTCGCTGCTCATCAAATCGAGATAGCTGTCCGCCAGCGGCTTGATGTAGGCATTGGCTACTGTTGTAGACGTTCGCTCGTATTCGCGGATCTGCGGCGCCACTTCGGACGACAGCGACACAAACAGTTCGGGATGGCGCGCGCGTATCGCGTCACGCGCAGCCTGCTCGTGCGCGGCATTGGCGTAAGCATGCAAAAACGTAATCGCCAGCGAGGCCACACCCGCCGCCTTGAGCTTGGCCACCTGCGCAAGCAGCGCATCCACATCCAGCGGCTGCTCGATCTTTCCATCGGGGCCAATGCGCTCCGGCGCTTCCAGCCTCAAACTGCGGCGCACCAGCGGCTGCGGCAACTCCATGAACAGGTTGTAGAGTTCGTACTTGTGCTCGCGGCGCATTTCCAGCGTGTCACGAAACCCGGCGGTGGTAATCAACCCCGTGGGCGCGCCCTTGCGCTCAATCAGCGCGTTGGTAAACAGCGTCGTCGCATGCACCACGCGCGAGACCTCCTTGCACGCAATGCTCTGCGCGTCGAACAGCTTGCGGATGCCGCTAATCACCCCGCGATGCGGCGCGTCAGGCGTGGTGAGTTCCTTGTGCGCGCTGGAAACCCCGCGTGCGGCGTCGTACACCACGATGTCGGTGAAGGTGCCGCCGATGTCGATGCCTAGGGCGTATTGGGTCATGGGTTATTTTTCAAACGGATTGATTCGTAGCAGAAAATAAATTGACTCCGGTACCTGACATTTTTTGATTGAAATCGCTACGCCCTCGCGAGCGGGCGTGGATGGGAATTTCTCAATTTAATTCAAGCCTGGCCTCTTAGAATTATGTGCGCCCCATTTGTGCGCCACCTACCAGTTAACCGACGCTCCGCCATCCACCAATGGCCTAGTCCGTCGCCCAATCCAAAGTGATTACCGATGGCAAACAAAATCTTTCAGAAACAACCTCCTGAACTTGCTATAAAGATCCATCGACTCTTTCGAACTCAATGCAGTACCAATCTTTCCCACTGGAATCTCGACTTTTTGATTTTCGTTAAGGAACACCACGCTGGTTTCGAGAATGATTGATTCTGGATGATC
>CAMDDY010000227.1 GCA_945893125.1 Bordetella parapertussis | reverse complement strand
TGCCGGATTTATTCTGGCGGCAGGAGCCGGGGGTGGAATTGTCCGACCACAATCCCGAAGACGGCAAGAAGGCCTTCGATCTGTACTATGAGTTTGATTACGACCTCGGTGTGCGCGACATGGAAGACACCGTGAAATATCTCGCCGGCCTGCCGGAGTGCAATGGCCGCGCCGGCGCGGTGGGTTATTGCCTCGGCGGCAAGTTGTGTTATCTCTTGTGCTGCCGCACCGATATCGATTGCGCGGTGGCGTACTACGGCACCTACATCGAGCACAACATCCGCGAAGCGAAAAGCCTGTATCGCCCTTTTATGCTGCACATGGCGATGAAGGATCGCTGGGTACAGGCCGAGGTGAACGAATTGCTGGAGCGGCGGCTGTCACCGAATCCGCTGGTGACCATCCATAAATACCCCGACGCCGATCACGCTTTCGCGCGTCATGGCGGCAAGCCGTTTCGCAAGGACGATGCGGATCGCGCGTTGGCGCTGACGGTGGCGTTTTTTAAGCAACATCTCGGATAGCATCCCGCCAAAAACACGGAGAAAGCAGCATGGAATTCGGACTGACATGGGCGAAGCTGGATGAAATGGAGTACGTCACCGAAGCCGAGAAACTCGGCTTCACGCACCTGTGGGTCACCGACAGCGGTCTTATCCGTTCCGACGCGTTTGTCTTCCTGACGGTCGCGGCGCAACAGACCAAGACCATGAAAATCGGCATGGGCGTGGCAGTGCCCGGATTGCGCTTGGCACCCACGCTGGCGGCCGGCATGGCCACGCTCAACATGGTCGCGCCGGGCCGCTGCTTTGTTGCCCTGGGTACCGGCAACACCGGCATGCGCTTGTTGGGCAGAAAGCCGATGATCCTGAAGAACTTCGAGGCCTATGCGCGCACCGTGCGCAATCTGCTGGACGGCAAGGATGCGGAGTACGAACACAATGGCGAGAAGCACGCCATCCGTTTTATGCTCACCGATAAGGGTTATCGCAACCTGCGCGATCCGATTCCGATGTATCTCGCCGGCTACGGCCCCAAGGCGCAGGCGCTCGCGGGAGAAATCGCTGACGGCCTGACCACCAATGTTCCGCGCGGCGGCACGCTCGACCAGATACTCGCCAACGTCAGGAAGGGCGCGGCGAAAGGGGGCCGCTCGTTGGGCAACTTTGAAAAATTTCACCTGTCAGTGCGAGTGAACTTCGCCGTATTGGACCCCGGCGAGCCGGTGGATTCCGAGCGCATCGTCAACGAATTCGGTCCGGCCATTACCACCTCAATGCACTCCACCATGGACCGGCACCTGGAATTCGGCGAGAACCCGCCTGAGTTTCTGCGGCCGATCTGGAAGGACTATCTTGCGTTTCATATGGCGCGCCCGGCCGCCGAACGCCAGAAGATGATGCACGAAAGCCACAACGTCTACGTGGCCCCGGACGAGCGGCGCTTCGTCACGCCCGAAGTCATCAAGCGCTTTTGCGTCGTCGGCCAACCGGCCGAAGTGCTGGAGCAGGTGCGTGAACTGGAGCGCCAGGGCGTGCGTCAGCTGATGTGCAATTTTCCGCTGGAGCGCGGCTACCAGATGGTGCGGGACTACGCGAAGAATATTATTCAGAAGCTGTAGGCGGGCGGAATCACCAAACGAGCAGCGATCAACCCATGGAGTATCGGTATGTCTAAAGTTGCGGTCATCGGCAACACCGCGCGCGCGATAGGCGCCGTGTGCGCGTCCGACCTCACGTTGTCCGGCCACCAGGTTCGATTTGCGGTGTTTCCGGAACAGATGGGGCAGCTTCCGGCGTTACGCCAGGCGGGCGGCTACACCGTCGAAGGTGATGCGAAGCATCTCGTCTCGAAAAAAACCGGCTTCGCCAAGCTCGACAAAATTTGCGACACCACCGCCGAAGCGCTGAAGGATGCCGAGGCCGTACTGATCGAAGTGGACATGCATCAACTCGAAGCGAAATTCAGCGCGATGCTTCCGGAGTTTGCGCGCGGCGCCGTGGTGCATGTGCAAAGCCACGGTTACTGGCCGGCGGCGCGCCTGACGCCACTATTGCGCAAGGCCGGACGCGAAGACGTGCTGGTGACGGAAGCGCCCGCGCCCACGCATGCGGCACGCTTTAACGGCACGGTGGTGACGCCGAAGGGTTTGCGCAAGGGCATCCAGATTGCCACGGTACCCGCGTCGCGATTGGATGAAGCGCTCGCGGCGTTGAAGCCCTTGTTCCCGGATTTCACGGCGGCGTCCTCGGTGCTGCAAACCGGATTGGAAAATCTCAACCTGATCGTGCATCCGGCGATGGTGTTGCCGAATGTCGGCGCAATGGAGCGGGCGAAACTCGACGGCAGGCAGTTCGGCTTTTATCAGGAGGGCGTAGTGCCCGCCGCCGGCGTGTTGGGCGATGCGCTCGACGCGGAAAGGAAGCGCGTGTGCGAGGCGTATGGCGTTGAGCACACGCCGATGGCGAAGGCCATCGATCAGTACTACGGCTTCAAGAGCAACAGCTTCTATGAAGCGATGCATAATCCGGTGTACAAATCGTTCCCGCCGTTCCAGCCCGATGTCTGGCGCACGTGGGCAGCGGACGATTTGCCGTACGCCATCGTGCCGTGCGTGCAACTGGCCGAACAGGCGGGCATCGCGGCGCCGTTGCATCGAAGCTTTGCGGAGATACTCGGCGTGCTGCTGGGTGTCGACACGTGGACGTGGGGGCCGTCGCTGGCGGACATGGATCTCGCCGGCTCGCCGGGGGACGTGAAAAAACGTATGCTGGGAGGAATGTGACTATGAAACGAGCGTTGGCATCCGTAGTGCTTTCATTCACGGCGGCGTGCGCGTTTGCCGCCGATTATCCGGTCAAGACGATCCGTATCGTCTCGCCGTTTCCGCCGGGCGGCAGCGTCGATCTCGTCGCGCGACTCCTGGGCGCGGATCTGGGCAAGACGCTCGGCCAGCAGATCGTCATCGACAATCGCAGCGGCGCCACCGGCATGATCGGTACCGAGATGGCGAAGAACGCGCCGCCCGATGGCTACACGCTGCTTATCAACACCTTGCCCTTCGTGACCAACCAGTTCGCTTATGCCAAGACGCCGTACGACCCGGTAGCCGATTTCGCGCCCGTTTCGCTGCTGGCTTCGGTGGCGTCCGTGCTGGTGGCGCATCCGGCGCTGCCGGTGACTTCGATGAAAGACCTGATTGCGCTCGCGCGGGCAAAACCCGGCGCGATCACGTACGGCACGGCGGGCGCGGGATCGAATCCCCACATCGCGGGCGAGCTGCTCAACAATCTGGCCAAGATCAAACTCCTCGCCGTGCATTACAAGGGCGGCGGGCCGGCGACGATCGCAACGTTAAGCGGCGAGACGCAGCTCTATTTCGTCAATGCCATCCCGGAAGCGGTGCCGCACCTCCAGGCGAAGCGGCTGAAGGCGCTGGGCATTACCGATACCAAGCGCAACGCCAGCGCGCCGCAGATCCCCACGATGGCAGAGGCCGGCCTGCCCGGCTACGAGTTCGTGACGTGGCAGATACTCGCGGCACCGAAGGCCACGCCTGCGCCGATCATCGCGACGCTCAACGAGAAGGTGCGAGCCGTGCTGAAGACACCCGATGCCATGAAGCGCTGGCAGGAGCGCGGGTTTGACGTGATCGCGAGCACGCCCGAGGGGATGGCCGCACACCTGACGCGGGAAATCAAGAAATGGGGCGCCGTGTTCAGGGAGCAGGGCATCAGGGCTGAGTAGTACAACGCTTGGCCGAGTCTCAAACGAGCGCCGTTCCCTCAGCGGGTGCGATTCAAACTGATGTCTAAGCCACGGGACGCTACGGGACGTATAGGCTCGCGGACAGTCCCTTCCCCTTCAGGGGGAAGGTTAGGATAGGGGTGGGGTAATCTTGAACACGAGAAGCGCCGCCGCGGTAACCCCACCCCCATCCTAACCTTCCCCCTGAAGGGGAAGGAGTTTCTTTGTATGGAGGCCGCGACATAGACATCTGTTTGAATCGCACCCTTCCCCTCAGCCTAAGCGTGCTTCGCCGGATGCGCGCGGCGGATCGTCGGTGACGTGACCCGGTCTGACACGTGAAAGTCCCACACCGCAGCCCCCCCTTTCTTGGCGAACGCCTGCACCAGCTTCGGCAGATCGGTCAGGCTCGTGAACGTTTTTCCTTCGATGCCGAAGCCGCGCGCGATGGCTGCAAAATCGGGGCGTCCGAACACGGACCCGGTGTCGGGAAAGCCTTCCGAACGCAGCTTGTGTATCTCTGAGCCGTAGGCGCCGTCGTTGAGCAGCACGATCAGGATATTCATGCCGTGGCGTTTGATGGTTTCGAGCTCCTGGATATGCATGACAAAGCTGCCGTCGCCGTCGAACAGCACCACAGTGTTGTCGGGGCGCGCGGCGGCGACGCCCATGGCGAACGAGGTGCCGTTGCCGATGGCGCCGAATTCGCGGATGGTGAGAAAGCGTTCGTTGGGGCGCGACGGCATTTGCGCAAAGAACCACGAGCAGTGGCCGCCGGAGTTCACCAGTTCCCAATCCGCAGGCAGGGTTTTTTCCAGTGTGGCGATCACCTCGCGCGGGTCGAGCAAGTCCGGTTCGACTTCGAACACATGGCTGTCGGGTTTGGTATCGCGGATGCGCGTGACCATGGCCTCGGTGCGCCACTTGTTGCTGCGCTCCGGAATCGCCGCCGTCAGCGCTTCCACGCCCAGCCGCGCGTCGGCGCGCAAGTGGTTGCGCGCGACTTCCTGACCCTGGGCCACCGCGACCGGATCGATATCGATGTGCAGCATCTTCGCCTTGCGCCACAGTTGGCCGCCGCCGCCGGCGTGAAACGCCAGCGAGCCGCCGACCACGATCACCAGATCGGCTTGCGCCAGATACTCGAGTCCGACTTCAGTCGAGAAGCTGCCCGAGATGCCGATGCAGTAAGGGTCGTCGTGAAACAATCCTCGCGCCGGCAGCGACGTGGTCAGCAGCGCGCCCGTTTTGGCGGCCAGCGCGCGGCACGCGGGCGCTGCCTTGGACTGTGCGGCACCCAGGCCCGCGAAGATCACCACGCGTTCGGCGGACTTAACGAGTTCTGCTGCTTTCGACACATCATCCGGATGCGGCGGTATCGGCGAAAGCCGCGGCATGATCTGCGCCGAGGGCGTCGGCAAATTCTCCGGGCCGGTCCAGGCGCGTTCTTGCAGATCGAAAGGAATGCCGAGCACCACCGGACGCCGTTCGCGGCGCGCCTGCAGGAAGGCATCGCGTATCGCCAACGGCATGCGCTCGGGCAAATGCAGCGGATGGTAGGCCGCACCCGTTGCCTCGATGATCGGCCCCTGATTGAGCATCTGGTTGTACCAACCCATCTTGATCGGCGACTCGCCGGCAAACACCACCATCGGCAGATGCGCGCGCACCGCCGCCGGCAGCGCCGTAATCAACTGGGTGACGCCGGGGCCGCAGGTGACGGTAGCGACACCCACGTCGCCGGTTTTGCGCGCGTAGGCCATCGCCGCCGCGGCGGCGCAATGCTCGTGCCGCACATAGATCATGCGGCACCCTTGCGAGGCCAGTGTCGACGCCCAGTTCATGTTGGCATCACCCATCAGCGTAAAACAGGTGCTTACGCCCTCCTGGATAAAGGATTTCGCAAGTACATCATAGACATGCAGTTTAGTATCGGTGGTCATGGTTGCGCCTTCGACGGGTTGGATTGTTGCAGGAGGGGAATGGCAATAAGTATACAAGGTAAAATCTCTGCATGAGATTCAAGTCCGTACTTGCCATGGCGTTCGCGGCGGTCGCAGCGCCTGCCCTTGCACAAGACGCCGCCAAGTATCCGGTGAGGCCCATCCGCCTGATCGTGCCGTTTGCGCCGGGCGGCGGGCTCGACATCAGCGCGCGGCTGATCGGTCACAAGCTCACCGAGACCTGGCGGCAAAACGTGGTGGTCGATTCGCGACCCGGCGCCGCGACCATCGTCGGCACGGAAATCGCCTCGAAGGCGGCGCCGGATGGCTACACCGTGTTGATGATCACCACCACGTTTGCCATCAACCCGGGCCTCTATGCCAAGCTGCCTTATGACGCCGGCAAGGATTTCACGCCCGTCACGCAGTTGAACTCACAGCCCAACGTGGTGGTGGTCGCGCCGTCGTTCGCGGCTAAATCCGTCAAAGACCTGATCACACTGGCCAAGGCCAAAGCGGGCGAGTTGACGTTCGCAACGCCCGGCGCCGGTTCCGCGCCGCATCTCGCGGCGGAAATGTTTCAGCGCGCGGCGGGCGTCACCCTGATTCATGTGCCCTACAAAGGCATCCCGGCGGCAGTGACCGATGTCATCGGCGGGCGCATCACCATGCTGTTCACCACCACCATTTCCGCCGCGCCGCACATCAACTCGGGCAAGCTGCGCGCCATCGCGATCACCAGCGTCAAGCGCCAGGCGAGCATGCCCGACGTGCCGACGGTCGGCGAGACCTTGCCCGGATACCGCGCCGAAGCGTTTCAGGGCATGTTGGTGCCAGCGGGCGTGCCTGCGGTCGTGGTTAACAAGCTCTCGGCGGAAGTCGCGCGCATCGTCAAGTTGCCGGATGTGACGCAGCGTTTTCAGCTTGACGGCGCGGACGCAGTGGGGAGCACGCCAAAGGAATTCGCCGCGTTTCTGAAAGCCGAGATGCAGAAGTGGAGCAAGGTCATCACGGATGCGGGCATCAAAGTGGAGCAGTGAAGTGGATCAACGGCAGATGTAAAATGAGCTTCCGGCCGTGGATATCACCGAGGACATACAAGCGCTCACCACATTCCGAAATAATTCGGCTGCGTTCCTGCAGCGTCTTAAAAAAACCAAGCGGCCCCTGGTGCTCACGGTCAACGGCATGGCTGCGACCGTGGTGCAGGATGCCACCGCCTATCAGCGGCTGCTCGATATCGTGGCGCAGGCCAGTGCGGAAGAAGGCATCCGGCAGGGCCGCGATGACGTGAAGAACGGACGCACCCATGATGTGCGCACGGTACTAAACGCCTTCCGGCGTGATCGTAGTTTGGTGCGTTAAGTTTGCTGTGCTTTATTACGCCTTCAACCGCGGAAACAACCGCAGCGCATTTCCCCGATCAATCGCCATCAAATCAGCAGCGCTCAACCCGCCTTTTACCAAATCCCCCGTGACTTTGCGCCCATCCCAAAACGGATAGTCCGTGCCGTAGAGCACTTGCGACGGCGGGATGATGGCGAGCAGTGCTTTGAGCGCGCCTTCGTGGTGGCCCTGCGCGGTGTCGTAATAAAACTTGCGTAGTTCGTGCATCAGTCCGTTGGGCAGCACGGCCTTGCGGTCTCTTTCCACTTCCTCGCGCTGGTAGCGCGACAGCAGGAACGGCGTGACGCCGCCGCTGTGGGAGAAAATCCATTGGATGTCGGGGAATTTCGCAGCACCCCCTTGGAACATCAGGCTCACCATCGTGCGTGTGGTGTCCACCGGGCCTTCGATGGCGTTGATGGAGACGAAGGGTTGCAGGCCGCCGCAGCACGCGGGTGTGGTCGGGTGGGTGTAGACCACGGCCTTGCGGCGGTTGAGTTCCTCCAGAATCGGCCAGTGGCTGGGGTCGCCGAGGTATTTGCCGTTGTAGCTGGTCATCAGCGAGATGCCGTCGGCCTTGAGTGTGTCGTAGGCGTAGGCTATTTCCGCGAGGCTGTCCTCGACGCTCGCGAACGGCAGCGTCGCCAGCAGCCGGAAGCGCGCGGGGCGATCACTCGCCATTTTCGCGCCCGCTTCGTTGATGTCACGCGCGAGTTTGCGGCGGAAGGCTGGGTCGCCGAAGGTGATGCCTGGTGGCGGCGGGCTGATCATGCCGGTGGCGATGCCGCTTTTGTCCAGTTCTTCGAGCGACATCTGCACGGACCACTGCACCGGCCGGATTTTGTGTGCCTTCAATGCCGCGACGTAGGCTTCCGGCACGTAGTGGTGATGCACGTCGATGCGGAAAGGCTGTCCCGGCGTGCCGGTGGCAGCGGTCTGGCACCCCGGCAGCAGCGCGCCCGCGCTGAGTGCGGTTAGTCCGGCGAGCACGCGGCGACGTTGCAGTGCATTTACGGATAATTCGAATGGATTGTTCATTGCGGCTTCCTCCTCAATGTTTTTGGTGGTGCATATCGCGTAGGGCGGAAAAGCGCA
>CAMDDY010000226.1 GCA_945893125.1 Bordetella parapertussis | reverse complement strand
GAGGTGAGCAAAATCGGCAGCACCAAACTCGTTATCGCCCACGGCGAAAAAGCCGCCGCCTACATGGCCGACGGCTACGCGCGCGCATCGAACAAACCCGGCGTATGTTTGTGTCAGGACATCGGCAGTACTAATCTTGCCGCCGGCGTGCGCGACGCGCACATGGCGGGCTCGCCGGTGATTGCGATTTCAGGCGGACAAAATGACATGCCGCGTTATCGCCATGCGTATCAGAACGCCGAAGACCACACCGCGTGGGATGGCGTGACCAAGGCCAATTATTCGGTGGATACCGCGTCGCGTTTTCCGGATTTGCTGCGACAGGCGTTTCGCGATGCCACCACCGGCGCGCCCGGTCCGGTGCATCTGGAACTGCGCGGCAACGCCGGGCAGATGCTCGACAAAGAAGCCGACTACGATCTCACCGTTGAAAAGCGTTACACGCGTTACCCGCCGTTTCGCCCCTGTGCCGAGGCCGCCGACATCACCGCCGCGCTGAAAGTGTTGAAAGAAGCCGCCAAGCCCATCATCGTGGTCGGCGGCGGCGCGGTGAAATCCCTCGCGGGCGCGGAAGTAGTGGCGCTTGCCGACAAATTACAAATCCCCATCGCCACCAGCCTGCACGCGCGCGCGCTGGTGCCCGACGATCACGCGCTGGGCGTGGGCGTGCCCGGCACTTATTCGCGCTGGTGCGCCAACAAAGCGGTGGCTGCGGCCGACCTGGTGTTTTTCATCGGCAGCCACACCGGCGGCCAAGTCACCAACGGCTGGCAGATTCCGAAAATCGGCACACGCACGATACAACTCGATATTGATCCGAATGAACTGGGCCGCAATTATCCGAACGCGGTGTCGATGTGCGGCGACGCCAAGGCCACGCTGAGCGTCATGCTCGCGCAGGCCGGCACGCCTACGCCGCGCGCGGAGTGGCTGGAACAATGCCGTGGCTACGTCGCCGACTACTGGGCCGAGAGCGATCCGCTGCGCAACTCAAACGACGTGCCGATACGCCCCGAACGCATCGCGAAAGAGTTGGGCGAATGGATGCCGTCAAATGCCGTGCTGGTGGTCGATACCTTTCACGCGGCGCTGTGGACCGCGCAGATGACCCGCATGAAAGCCGGTCAGCGTTACATCCGCTGCGGCGGCTCGCTGGGCTGGGGCTTCCCCGGCACGCTGGGTGTGAAAGCCGCGCTGCCAAACACGCCGGTGATCGGCTTCGCCGGCGACGCAGGTTTTTACTATCACATGGCCGAGATGGAAACCGCCGCGCGCGCAGGAATAAATGCGGTGATGGTGGTGAACAACAACTACTCCGGCGGCGTGGCGGAAGCGGCGATGTTCCAGAAAGAAGTGAATTTCGCCAACGTCGCCAACGCCATGGGCTGCGTGGGAATTCGCGTGGAAAAGCCCGCCGATATCCGCAGGGCGCTCGACCGCGCGCTGGCATGCGGCAAGCCTGCGATTGTCGAAATCATCGGCAACCCATCGATCCGCGCCAAGCGCGGCTGGGCGCCGGCGGGGATTACCGGGGAGTAATTAATTTTACTGCGTCACTAAATTACCAAAGAAACCCCTTCCCCTTCAGGGGGAAGGCGGGGATGGGGGTGGGGTAGATTCGGCTACCCCCATCCCCACCCTAACCCTCCTCTTGAAGGGGAGGGAATTTACTTTGTGACACAGTACAATTAATAGACCCATGAAAACATGTGCAACTAAATTCAATTCGTCACTGACGTTTTTATTTCTGCTCGCGGCTGGCGTGGCCGCGGCGCAGCCGGTATACGCGCAACAGCAGCGAAGCTTCCCCAGTAAACCGATCCGCCTGGTGTCGGGGTTCCCGCCGGGCGGGCAGAACGACATCGTGGCTCGCACGGTGAGCATGAAGCTATCGGAGCTATGGACGCATCCCGTGATTGTCGACAACCGGCCGGGCGCGTCGGGCATCCTGGCGACGTCGCTGGTGGCCAAGGCGGAGCCGGATGGGCACACGCTGCTCCTGTACAGCAGCGGCTTCTCCATCAACGCCGCGCCGCAGCCGCAACTGCCCTACGACCCGCTGAAGGATTTCGCCGGTGTTGCGCGTATCGGACCTATCGCGCAAGCGCTGATCGTGGCGCCCTCGCTCGGCGTCAAATCCGTGCCGGAACTCGTCGCGCTGGCAAAGGCGCAGCCGGGCAAAATCATCCTCGGATCGTCGGGGGCGGGAATCGGCTCTCACCTGATCGGCGAAATGGTGCGGCTCGCGGCCGGCATCAAGATCGTGCATGTGGGATTCAAGGGCAACGCCGACATGCTGATCCAGATCGCAGGAGGACGGGTACATTACGGCATCAGCGCGATCGGCGCCGCCATGCCGCTCCTGAAAGACGGCAAGTTGCTGGCGCTGGCAGTATCGACGCCGCGGCGAGCGCCGGCATTGCCGGACGTGCCGACCATTTCCGAATCGCTGCCATCGTTCCGGTACCAGGGAGGATTCGGTCTGCTTGGGCCGGCGAAGACGCCGCGCGCGGTAGTCAACACCATTAACGCCGAGGTCGGTCGCGCCCACAACACCATGCACCATGGCATTTGATCAGGATCAACCGATGTCGAGGCGTCGCGTACTTGAACTGTTCGGCGCGGCGGTGGCCGCGGCAAGCAACACCTCACTTGCCGCGGAGCGTGCCGCGGTAAGTGCTGCAGTGAGTACCACAGTGAGTGCCGCGGAGCCGGTCGCGGTTCGGGTAGCGGTCAATCGCGGCGCGGAGAATCAAACGCTGCTCGCGTTGCTGGAGCAGCAAGGCTTTGCTCGCGCTCTGGGCGTGACTCAGGCCCTGGTCGCTGCGGCTACGCCCCCGGCAACACTGGAAGCGCTGCTCGATGAGCGCGCGGATGTCTGCGTGGTGTCCGCCTTCAACGGCTTGTTGCCCGCGATTGAAAAGGGAGCGGCAATCAAGATTATCGGAGCGGCACTGCAAGCACCGGCACTCGCCGTCTACACCTCACGTCCGGAAATTCAGCGCGTTGCGGATTTGCCGGGGCGCACCGTCGGCATCGGCCCCAACCTGGGCCTGCTGCACGTCACGATGCTGGGGTTGTTTAGCGCGAAAGGCATTGATCCCTCCGGCGTGCATTTTGTCAATGTCGGCTCCAACGCCGAAGTTTATCGCGACATCAAAGCCGGCAAGATCGATGCCGGCGTCTCCGATGTATCCAACATGGCCGACGCCAACAGCGCCGGCCTGCGCGCGTTGCCGGACGGCAGAATGTGGCGCGAGCTCGCGGACTACCCTTATCAATTGGCGTACGCCTCGGATCGCGCCATTCGCGACAACCGCCAGGGCATCGTTCGTATCCTGGCCGCTTACGCCAGATTGTTCCGCTTTCTCTCGTCGCCCGATTCCTTGCCGGCTTATCGACAAGCCCGATCGGTCGGTATCGCCGGTAGCGCCACCCGTGATGCGGCGTGGGCACATATTTAAGCCGAACAACCTTATGCCGGCAGTCCGCTCACCAGCGCGGCGCGCCTCGACTACCTGCAGCGGCTGCACGTTGCCGTGGGCGTGCAAAAAACCGTGCTGCCGCTCGACACGATTGCCGACTTGTCACTGGCGCGCGACGCATTGAAGCTGCTGTAGGCAAGCCGGAAACGGAGCGAACCACGGAATACATCGGTTCGTCCGGCCTGGCGCAATTCAGAGATTTTTCTCCAGCAATGCGCGGATATCATTGTCGCCATGCATGCCGGATGCACCCAGCGCATAGGCGCAGTGCATTTCAAGCACGCCGCCTTCAAAGCGCATTATCATCGCGGCGGCGTCTTTGACGTTCGCGAGTTTGATCAGCTTCAGCCCATCGCACACCGCTTGCTTGCCCATGTCGTCGCTGCAAATCACGCGCAGCGCCATGTTAAGCCGGTGGCACGACAGGTTGTCGATAAAGTTAAGTCCCTCGGCATCGTCCGCCAGACTCTCCCAATTGACCTCATAGGGTATCGCCTTACCGCAGATTTCCTCGATTTCCTTCACCCGTTCGGGGAAGGTCACATCCTGAAGTTCCTTGATCTTGCGCCGCTCATTGAGTCCCATGATATCTCCTCGCTAAAACGCCATTCTACTGTAGTGCGCAAAGCGATGCGGAACCGGCTCCCCTCGCCGCCTGCGACTGCCCGGCAAGCGAAAACCGCTCTCGTGATAGCATTCCAGCCATCGGCGGATCAAACATCGGGAGCCCAACTTGCTACCTCGTTCAATCATGTTGAAAAGTGTGTTTGTCGCCGCGGCGTTCGCCGCGCTCGCGCAACCGCAGCAAGCCGGCGCGCAAGACACCTACCCCGCCCGCCCGATAAGAATCGTGGTCCCCAGCGGTAGCGGCGCCGGCAGCGATATTCTCGCGCGCATGATCGCGCAGCGGCTCACCGAGCGGCTGGGCAAGCAAGTCGTGGTTGAAAACCGCACCGGCGCCGGCAACATGATCGGCTACGAGTTTGCCGCGCGCTCCGCGCCCGACGGTTACACGCTGGTGTCGGGCGTAAGCACGCTTGCCATCAATGCCGCCACTTACAAGAAAGTGCCTTATGACGCGCTGCGCGATTTCGAGCCTATCTCGCACACCGCCAACGTGCCCAATCTGCTGGTGACGCACCGCACGCTGCCGGTGAAGAACCTGAAGGAATTAATCGCGCTCGCCAAAGCGCGCCCCGGTGAATTGTTCTATGCCTCGGCAGGCCACGGCACCAATCCGCATCTCACGATTGAACTGCTCGGCACGCTGGCGCAGGTGCGCTTCGTGCATGTGCCGTACAAGAGCGGCCCGCCGGGACTGACCGATCTGATCGCAGGACAAATGCAATTGATGGCCACCGCGATGAACTACCTGCGTCCGCACGCGCTGGCAGGGCGCCTGCGCGCACTCGGCGTCACCACCGCCAAACGCACGGTGTCGATGCCCGACATGCCCACACTCGCGGAATCGGGTTTGCCCGGCTACGAATCGGTGCAGTGGTACAGTATGCTCGCACCGGCGAAAACACCGCGCCCGATTATCGAACGGCTCAACAGGGAAATCGTCACTTATCTCAGGCTGCCCGAGGTAATGGAAAAAATGACCGCCGACGGCAATGATGTTGTCGCCAGCACGCCGGAAGAGTTCGCCGCGTTTCTGCGCGCGGAAACGGTGAAGTGGGCGAAGGTGGCGAAGGCGGCGGGGATCAAGCCGGAGTAGTTCGCAACCGCTGTGCCGGTAGCGGCACACCCATGGTGGTCACGCCGCCATGGCGCTATTGCACGAACCCATAGCGTGCGCCGTGCGCACGACAAAACCGGCTGCCATACCGGTCTCGTCTGTTGATTCAACTGTGCTGTCGTGCGCACGGCGCACGCTACAGCGACACCAGCGACATCCTAAATTATTGTTTATAAACATATACTTACAATACTACGCCGCTTGCATCGGCTTCACCGGTATACCGCCGCGTTGCACCCAACGATAACGCTCTGACAACGCATCCGCCAACGGCCTGCGCTTGGCATCATCTACCGCGATCCACATGCGCAGCAAATGGCGTTCGCGTCCCGGCTCCGGGTAATCCTCATACGCCTCGCGCGCATGCAGCAGGGTGTGGTTGTTGACGAGTTGAATGTCGCCTTCCTGAAAATCCATGGTGAGCATCAGCTCCGGGCGGTTGGCGATCTCCTGCACTTTCACCAGCGCCTCGCGTTGAATTGCGGTCGGCGCGTAGTGCGCGCCATCGTGATCATGGCGCGCTGCTGAATCGTAGTACGGCAGACTGTTAATACGCGCGGTCACTTTGCCGTCACGCTCGCTGAACATCGGCAAACTGAAAAAGCCTTTTTCGCCGGCAGGCTCCTCGCCGCGCCAGTCAATATAAAACTGCCCATACAGTGCATCAAGCAAATCGGGCCGCTCCTCGCGCAATACGTTGTGTATGGTCAACGCGCTGGTGATCTTGCTCGCGCCACCGCGCCTGGCCGTGCGCAGGCAAAACAAGCCCAGCAAATCCATCGGTAGCATGTCGGTGTGAAAATCCATGCGTTGACTGGTTTGATACGCGCGCGCATTCGGGTCAGCCTGCGTGCGGCCTTCGTCGCGCACGTGCCCCAGCAAGTGCCCACGCGCATTCTGCGAAATCGGCTTACCCAGATGGGCGGTGAGCCCCCAGTAAATCAGTTCGCAGTCTTCGTCCGAATAGCGGCTGCGAGGTATGCCGCGCAGCAGTTTGAAGCCTTGGCCGTTCTCCACGTCGTCGAGGATTTTTTCCATCTCGCGCGTCAGGCGCGGCAAGGGGAATGCTTCCAGCCCGAAAGGAATACGCGCGCCCACACATTTGGCGTGCGCCAGTGCGGCGTCGATCTCCGCCAGCGCTTCGGCGTCAAAGTGATGCGCCCACGACGCGTCGTGCTGGATTTGCGGGCCGATCCAGGCACTGGGGTCGGTGATTACCTGCCTGCTTGCCAAGGTACTGCTCCTTGTTACGCTACCAAACATGCCCGTTCAGGCTGAGCTTGTCGAAGCCCTCTCGCGCAAACACCGCCCTTCGACAAGCTCGGGGCGAACGGACAGGGTAAGTCATCCCCTTTATGCAAAGCGCAATAAGTTTAGCCCAACCGCGGATCCGCCGTAGACTCCCCGCGCGGCATCACCGGCGGACGCGACTTCAGCACTTCCTCGTTCAGCGTAATACCCAACCCCGGCCCTTGCGGCACGGCGTAACAACCGTTCACCAGTTTGGGATGATCGCCGATGAAAATTTCATCGTAAACACTGCCCTCACTCTGCCGTTCGAGTATCAAAAAATTCGGCACCAGCGAACACGCGTGCAAGCTTGCCATATTGCACACCGGGCCGGTGGGATTATGCGGCGAAAATTTCACGCCAAACTCGTGCGCGCGGTTTGCCACTGCCAGCATACCGGTGTAGCCGCCGGTGTATTTGATGTCGGGCATCACGACATCCAGCAGTTTGCCGCGCAGCAGCGGTTCAAAGCCCAGCACACCGATCTGCCGTTCGCCGCCCGCGATCAGCACGCCCATGTCCCCGGCGGCGCGGCGCACGCGATCCAGCACCGGATGATGCTCGGCGCGCTCCGATGTCAAACACTCGGCCCAGAACAATTTCGCCGGCGCCAGATCACGTAACAACTGCAATGCCGTGGGTTCATCAAAGCGCCAGTGGCAATCGATCAGCACGCCGGCGTCCGGCCCCGCTGCGTCGCGCACGGCAAAAATGCAATCGAGCGCATGGCGGTATTTCTTTTTGACTTCCGAGTCACCCAGATCAGCCCAGTACACGCCGTCAAACGGCGCGAGCTTGAACGCGGTGTAGCCTTGCGCGGCGCGGTCGCGCGCCAGCGCGGCGAAGCCCGCCGGCGAGCGGTCGGTGGCCGCGCGATTGATATTGCCGTAGACGCGTATGTTGTCGCGCAGCGGCGCGCCGAACAGGCGGTGTATCGGCACACCCGCCGCGCGCGCCTTGATATCCATCAGCGCCATTTCCGCCGCGCTTAAAATCGAATTCCACACCAAGCCGCCCACCGCATGCGGATACACCGTCAGGTGCGGCAGCGCTTCATCCACGGTTTTGCCGGCGATCAATTCCGCGAGGCGTTTGCAGTTGAGAATTTGATTTTCTTCCCAGCCGCCGGAGAGCGAGGCTTCGCCCCAGCCCGCCAAGCCATCATCGGTTTCTATTTTCACGAAAAACCAGTTCGTCTTCTCCGACACGTTGACGGCATACGGCGTGACTTTTTGTATTTTCATTGCTTGTCCTGTTGCTTATTGTCCTATTCGGACTGAATGCCCAACTGATTAATAAGCGCTGTCCATCGCGCGATTTCGCGCGCGTTAAGCGACGCGAGTTCCGCCGGCGCGGCCACTTGCATCTCCGCGCCCTGCGAGGCGAGCTGGCGGCGCGCGGCCGGAGTGGGAAAGTGTTTTGTAATCTCGTCATGCAATCGGCGAACGATATTTTCCGCAGTGCCGGCCGGCGCCACTATCGCGTAGTACTGCAACACTTCGTAGCCCGGCAATCCGGATTCGGCAATGGTCGGCATTTCCGGGGCGAGCGCCGTGCGCCGCGCTGTCGATACGCCCAACGATCTGACGCGCTTTAACGTCACGTGCGGCAGCACCGTGACAAAATTACTGAACATCAAATCGCATTCACCCTGCAT
>CAMDDY010000225.1 GCA_945893125.1 Bordetella parapertussis | reverse complement strand
AACACCCCACGAAGTCTTCTGGAAGAAGCTACACTCGCATCATAACGCGGTTGCACTTCAGACTTGAATCCGCCCTGGGTAAAACGCTGCACCATCGCGCGCACGGTAATATCGTTCGAGCTGCCCGGCGGGCCGGCGACGAGGATGCGCACGGGGCGGTCGGGGTAATTTTGCGCGTGGGCCGGCGCTGTAGAGCAGGCGAGCCCCAGTGCCACGACAATGAGCGTTGATACGTTGCGATACATCAAGCCTCTGCGTCGAACATCAACGTTCAATTTTAATCCCCGCCGACTTGATCACGCGTGCCCAACGATCCGACTCCTTGCGCATATGGTCGGCCAGCCCCGCCGGCGTGCTCGACAGCGGCTCGGAGCCCATATCGAGCAGGCGTTGCGCGAAGGGCGGATCGGCGATCATTTTCACCATCTCGCCATTGATCTTGCTGATGATCGCCGCCGGCGTGCCCGCGGGCGCGAGCATCGCGTACCAGTTCACGCATTCAAAGCCGGGCAGCGTTTCAGCAATGGCGGGCACGGTGGGCGCCGCCGGCGAGCGCTTGGGGCCGCCCACGCCCAACGCGCGCAGCTTGCCCGATTTCACCATCGGCAGCACCGCCGGAATGCTGTTGAACATGAAATGCATCTGCCCGGCGACCACATCGGTAAAGCCGGGCGTTGCGCCCTTGTAAGGCACATGCACGAAGTTGATACCGGCCATTGATTTGAGCAGTTCGCAGCCCAGATGATTGGGCGTGCCGGTGCCCGCCGAGGCGCAATTGAGTTGGCCGGGTTTTTGTTTGGCGAGGGCAATCAGTTCCGGCACGGTGTTGGCCGGCACCGACGGATGCGCAAACAACATCTGCGGATTGATCGAGCCCATCGACACCGGCGCCAGATCGCGAAACGAATCGTAAGGCACCTTGAACAGCAGCGGATTAATCACCAGCCCGGCAGAGGTGGAAAAAATCAGCGTGTAGCCGTCGGCGTTAGCCTTGGCCGCGATCTCGTGCGCGATCACCCCGCCCGCGCCGGAGCGATTGTCGATCACCATCTGCTGGCCCCACGCATCGGTAAAACGTTGCGCAATGGCGCGCGCGGTGAAGTCGTTGGCGCTGCCGGCAGAGCCGGGCACGACGATGCGGATGGGGCGGGTGGGGTAGTCTTGAGTGGCGGCTTTGGTCTGGGCGAGTGCTGTTGCCGGCAATAATGCGAGTGCTGCCGCGATGGCTGTGGTGTAAGTGCAGGTACTATTGGTCAAGAAATTCTCCCTGTTTGATCGGGTGTTACCTTAGCATGGGGGCAGCGTGTAATAAAATCTGATCTACCGGGCAAGGTTGTTTGCGCCTGATGACGAGCTTTCTTGTGTGCCAGTTGTAATATTATAAAACTGTTTAAAAACAAATGGTTGCGAAGAAATCCATGGTTATCAGGAAAGCCGGGAACGCGGGCTTCCAGCCCGCAATGAGCGGCCAGGATGGCCGCAGTCCCAAGGGCTGGCATTCACGCGGTTATTTGCCTCATGTGGATAGCCTTCATCTGCTTCATTTCGACGGACAACGCTACCGGATGATCGCCTGGTGCATCATGCCCAATCATGTTCACGTGCTGATCGAGTCGATCGATGCGGCGCATTTGCTTCCATCCATTATCCATTCGTGGAAGTCATTCACGGCGACTAAAGTCAACAAGCTATTGGGTCGCTCTGGTTCTTTCTGGATGGAAGACTATTACGACCGCTTCATTCGCAACGACGCGCATCTGCAAGCCACGCTGGACTACATTCGGCAAAATCCGGTGAAGGCGGGACTCGTGCCGCAGGCGGAGGAATGGACGTATGCAGGACCGCGGGCTTCCAGCCCGCAATGCGCCGGAGCGCGGCCATCCTGGCCGCATTGCGGGCTGGAAGCCCGCGGTCCAACAACCAAGGAAACCACGTGATCGAATTGAAGGAAAAGTTTTCAGTGCCGGCGCGGCCGGACGAGGTGTGGCCGCTGATCTCTGATCCGGCGGTGGTGGCGGCGTGCATCCCCGGCGCGGAGTTGAACGAGTTGACGGCGGACGGCGCGCATCGCGGCAAGGTGACGTTCAAGTTTGGCCCCACCGTGGCGGTGTTTCGCGGCGAGGCGAAACTCACCTACGATCATCCGGCAAAGCATTGCCTGATCGAAGCACGGGGCATTGATCAACGCGGTGCATCGCGCGCCCGCGCCCGCTTCGAGGTGGAGGCGCGCGGTGCTGACTCGACCGACGTAACACTCGAAGGCGGATTCGAGGTCGCCGGCCCGCTGGAAATGTTTGCCTCGGCGGGTGGCGTGCATGTCGCGCGTGCGCTGCTGGCGGAGTTCGCCGCGAATATCGCGCGTGTGATCGAGCAGCGCCGCGCGGGCGAAGGGGATGTGATGCCGGAGCAGGCGCCTGCGGCTTCCGGCGCGAAAATACTGGGGCGTGCGCTGCTGGACGGCGCGCGTGGCATCATTGCTAAAAACGATAAGGGAGCTACATGAGCGATCCGACCGGGTATGACGTGTTGTCGCAGGCCTTCGTGGCGGAAGGCGTGGATACGATGTTCGCATTGTTGGGCGATGCCAACATGTACTGGGGCGCGATCATGGCGCAGAAGTATGGCGTGTGCGTGGTGCATGCGCGGCACGAACACTGCGCGGTGGCAATGGCCGACGGTTATGCGCGCCACACCGGCAAGGTGGGCGTGGCGACTGTCACCTGCGGGCCGGGCTTCACGCAGATCATGACAGCGCTGACCACGGCGGCGCGCGGCAGCATTCCGCTGGTGGTGTTCGCCGGTGATTCGCCAACCTCAGCCGCGTGGTATGTGCAGCAACTTGAACTCGGGCCGCTGGCCACCGCCACCGGCGCGCGCTACCTGGCGGTGAAAAGTGTGGATCGTATGCTCGACACCGTGCGCGAAGCGTTTTATACCGCGCGGCAGGAACGTTGCCCCGTGGTGCTGGGCGTGCCGATGGATTTGCAGAAGGCGCCGTTTCCGTGGGGCGCAGACTATTCGCCCTCGACCGAGTTGATGCCCACGCCGCAACGCCCGGCTGCCGACCCGGCGCTGGTCGATAAGCTCGCGGCGATGATTATGGAAGCGAAGCGCCCGATTATTCTCGCCGGGCGTGGCGTGTTGCGCTCTGGTGCCGGGCCCTCCATGGAAACGCTGGCCGAGCGCTGTGGCGCATTGCTCGCGACATCGTTGTTCGCCAAGGGACTTTTCGATCACAACCGCTTCGGCATCGGCGTTGCGGGCGCATATGCGAGTCCGCTCGCGCGCGAGGAATTTGCCGCGTGTGATCTTTTGATCGGCGTGGGCGCGGGCCTCGGGCACTACACCACCGAGGCGGGCTATCTCTATCCGAATGCGAAAACGGTGCAGATCGATCTCAATCCGCGCGGGTTGTATCAGGGGCTGCGCATCGCGGACATGCATATCAAGGCGGATGCCAAGGCCACCGCCGATGCCGTACTGGCGGCCCTTACCGCGCAGAAATTTTCGTCAGCCGGTGCGCGCTCGCCCATGCTGGCCAGCCAGATCGCGGCGATGGCGGCGCGGCCGGATTCCAAGGAGTTTCTCGTCGCCGCTGATACCGTGGATCCGCGCCCGGCGATGCTGGAATTGGATGCCGCGATCCCCAAGGACTGGACCGTGGTTTGTGGCGGCGCGCATTTCGCCGGCATCGCGGTGACGCACTTTTATGGCCGACGCGCCGAGAACGTGCATGTGATCAACGATTTCGGCGCCATCGGCTCGGCGTTTTCGGTCGCCATCGGCATGGCCGCCGCCCGCCGCGACGGCAAGGTGCTGCTGATCGAGGGCGACGGCAGCCTGATGATGCACATACAGGAAATGGAAACGCTGCGCCGTCAGGGCATCCGCATGCTGATTTGCGCGGTGAACGACGGCGGCTACGGCGCCGAGGTGCATAAATTCCGCGCGCAGGGTTACAACCCGCAAGAGTCAGTACATGGTCGCGGCGACATCGCGGCCATCGCGCGTGGATTTGGTTTGCGCGGCGAGAAGATTACCAGCCTCGACCGGTTCAAGACGCTGTTCGCGGCGCACGAACAAGCGGGGCAGGCCGAGTTGTGGGATTTGCACGTGGACGATGCCATTCCATCCGCGCCGTATCGGCGGATACACTTCGGCGAGGTTTGAAGCAGCACGCGAGCTTTTTGCAATTGACGCCACCCGAGTTCCGTTCGCACTGAGCTTGTCGAAGGGCGTGGTCACGCGAGGAGGCTTCGACAGGCTCAGCCCGAACGGTGTCATTTGTTTTGTAACATTAATAACAGCAAGTCTTACGCCGCCATCCCCTCCAGCACATACGGCAATATCCCGCCGCGCTTCACATACTCAATCTCGGCCTGCGTATCCAGCCGCAGCGTGAGCGTGACGTTTTCGCTGCGGCCATCGGCGTGGTGGATCACCAGCGTCACGGGCTGACGCGGTTTCGCGGCGTCGTTAAGCCCCAGCACGTCAAACTGTTCCGTACCGATCAATCCCAAGGTGGCAACCGTCACACCCGCCGGCAACTGGCACGGCACCACGCCCATGCCGACCAGGTTGCTGCGGTGGATGCGCTCAAAACTATTGGCGATGACCACACGCACGCCGAGCAGGCGCGTGCCTTTGGCGGCCCAGTCGCGTGCGCTGCCGGTGCCGTACTCTTCACCGGCGATAACGATCAGCGGGGTTTTTTCTGTCGCCTCAGTTGCCTCAGTTGCATAGCGCATCGCGGCGTCGTAAATGCTCATTTGTTCGCCGCTGGGTTGATGCACGGTGACGCCGCCTTCGATGCCCGGCGTCATACTATTGCGCAGGCGGATGTTGGCGAAGGTGCCGCGCACCATGATCTCGTGATTCATCCGGCGCGAGCCGTAGTTGTTGAAGTCGTTGATCGCAACGCCGTGTTTCTCAAGATAAACGCCGGCCGGCAGCGATGCCTTGATACTGCCGATGGGGCTGATGTGATCGGTGGTGATCGAGTTGCCGAGCAGCACCAGCGCGCGCGTACCGCGATAGTCAATAAGACTCGATTGCGTCAGCGTGGCATCGGATACCCAGGGCGGTTCTTTGATGTAGGTGGAGTCGTCGCTCCACGCGAACAACTCGCCAGTGCTTTGCGTGATGGTGTCCCACAGCGGATTCATCTGCGACGCGCTCATGCCGTACACCGCGCGGTAGTGTTCGGGGTTCATCGCGGTGGCCATGTGCGCGGCAATTTCATCCGGCGTAGGCCAGATGTCTTGCAGATAAACCGCCAGGCCATCGCTGCCCGTGCCCAGCGGCTCGGCTGCCATGTCGATGTCGATGCGCCCGGCAATGGCAAACGCCACGATCAGCGGCGGGCTCATCAGAAACGCGGCGCGCACCGCCTGATGAATACGTGCCTCGAAGTTGCGGTTGCCGGAAACCACGGCGCAGGTAACTACGTCGTTGTCGATGATGGCTTTTTCGAGCGTGGCGTCGATGGGGCCGCTGGCGCCAAAGCAGGTGGCGCAACTGTAACCGGCGACATGAAAGCCGAGCTGGTCGAGCGCGGGTTGTAAACCCGCCGCGTCGAGATATTTACTCACCGCCACCGAGCCGGGCGTGAGCGATGTTTTCACCCACGGCTGCGTTTTCAAGCCGCGCGCCACGGCTTTTTTCGCCAGCAATCCGGCGGCCAGCATCACACCGGGGTTGGAGGTGTTGGTGCAGGAGGCTATTGCCGCGATCACCACATCGCCGTCGCGTGGGCCTATGCCCCTTTCCTTTCTCACCGAAGTTTTTGCATAGCCGCCGTCGGCAATCGGCGCGGTGAGCAATGCATCGAAGCGCGGCTTGAGTTCCGTCAACGGCACACGATCCATCGGACGCTTGGGGCCGGCCACATTGGGCACGATGCTCGCCAGATCAAGCGTCAACACTTGCGAGAAATCCACCTCGCCGGGTTCGGCGGCGCCGAAGATGCCCTGCAAACGATAGTACGCCTCGGTGGCGGCAACCTGCGCTTCGGGGCGGCCCGTCGCGCGCAGGTAACGCAGCGTTTGTTCATCCACCGGAAAATAACCGATGGTCGCGCCGTACTCGGGCGACATGTTTGACACCGTGGCGCGATCGGGCACCGTGAGATTCGCCACGCCCTCGCCATAAAACTCCACGAACTTGCCGACCACTTTGTGTTGCCGCAGCATCTCGGTTACATGCAACACCATGTCGGTGGCGGTGACGCCGGGCTTCAAGCTGCCTGTGACATGCACGCCCACCACGTCGGGCGTGAGAAAGTAAACCGGTTGCGCCAGCGTGGCGGCCTCGGCTTCAATGCCGCCCACGCCCCAGCCCACACAACCCAGGCCCGCGATCATGCCGGTGTGCGAATCGGTGCCGACGAGTGAATCGGGAAAGTACACGCCATCACGCTCCAGCACGCCGGGCGCGAGATATTCAAGATTCACCTGATGCAAAATGCCGCCGCCGGGCGGAATCAAACGGATGCCCTTGTATGCCTGCATCGCCCATTTCACAAAGCGAAAGCGCTCCGCGTTGCGCTGGATGTCGAGCGCCATGTTTTTATCAGCCGCGTCGGGCGTGCCGTGAAAATCCACCATCATGGTGTGATCAAGCACCATGTCCACCGGCACCTTGGGTTCGGCCAGCGACATCGGCAGCCCGCGTTTTTTCACTTCACCCCGTATCGCCGTCAAATCGCCCAGCAGCGGTATGCCCGCCATGCAGTTCAACACCACGCGCCCGACGATGAAGGGGATTTCCGCCGTGCGCTGCGCGTTGGGTTGCCATGAAGCGACTTCGCGCACCTGTTCTTCGGTGACCAGATCGCCGCCGCTATTGCGCAGCAAGGATTCAAGCACGATGCGTAGCGATACCGGCAGGCGGGAGATTTTGCCGAAGCCTTGTTGTTCAAGCACGGCGAGAGAGTAGCAGTGGCCGGTTTTGCCGTTGCCGAGATTGATGTTTATTTTGCAGGAAGATTTTAGGGTCATGGGTTTGATTTTTAAAAACGAAGAAATTAGACGCAGATGAACGCAGATTTACACAGATGAAAACCAGATCTGTCATACCCGCACAGGCGGGTATCCATACGATGTCTCAAATGGCACTGTGTTATGGGTTCCCGTCCCCGACTAAGGCATTCGAGGACAGGCTCTGCGCGGGAACGACAGTGGGGTCAGTGAACCGGCGTTCCCTGAACAATCGTGCGGTAAATCAGCCGGCGCAACGGCAAATCATAATCCCCCATCGCGCGATGCTGCGTGGAGCAGTTATCCCACATCACAAAGTCGCCGACCTGCCACTGGTGGCGGTAGACAAACTCAGGGCGCGCGATGTGTTCATAGAGTTGTTGCAGCAATGCGTCGCTTTCGGACTCGCTCAATCCTGCGATCTGTGAGGTGCATCCCGGATTGACGTAGATGCACTTGCGCCCAGTATTGGGATGCGTGCGCACCACCGGATGTTCCACGCCGCTTTGGATTTTTTTGCTGAGCTCCGCGCCGAGATCGAGCGGCGTTGCGGAATATTTTTTGCGGCCCACGCCATGCACGTTGATGCCGCGCAGCGTACTCAAGTGCCGGCGCAACGCAGGCTCAAGCGCATCATAGGCCGCGCTGGTGCTGGTAAAAAAAGTATCGCCCAGCGGCACGCCGTCTTGCACCGGAATCTCCACGCCATACAGCACGGTGATGCGATACGGCGTTTGCAGATAAGCGCCGTCGGTATGCCAGTGACGCCCGGCGTCGGCGAGGCCGATGGGCTGGCCGTTTTCGATGATGTTCGAGTTGATCATCAGCTCGGGAAATCCGGGCCGCGAAAATTTGCGCAGCGGATGCACGTCCAGCGGGCCGAGGCGGCGGCTGAACGCCATGAAATTTTCCAGCGTGAGTTGCTGGCCGCGCATGATCACCACGCCGCGCGTATCGAGCACGTGCAGCACCTCGTCGATGGTGGCGGTGTCGATATCGCGGGATAAATCCAGCCCGGTGATTTCCGCGCCGATATGTTGCGTAAGGTGATTCACTTTTAACATGCTGCTTTTCCTGTTTCAATTTTTGGCGGATTCAAGTCTGAAGTGCAACCGCGTTATGATGCGAGTGTAGCTTCTTCCAGAAGACTTCGTGGGGTGTTTTGAAGCCGAGGCATTTTCTGGGGCGATGGTTGAGGTAGTGCATGGCGGCAGAGATGTCTTT
>CAMDDY010000224.1 GCA_945893125.1 Bordetella parapertussis | reverse complement strand
GCCTTGTAGCGCTCGATGCCGCGCGACACGCGCAGGATCTGCGCGCCGCCAATGCGCTGGATGCCGATGGGTCGGGCTGGACCTATCTGAGTTACGGGCCACTGGTCACGCTGGAGGATTATCACGGCTGGATGCGCAAATCGTGCATGGGCGACGACCCGTTGTTCTACGCCATCGTGATTGATGTAAACACGCCCAACGAAAAAGCCGTCGGCGTGGCGAGCTATATGCGCATCGATCCCGCCAGCGGCTGCATTGAAGTCGGCGGCATCAAGTATTCGCCGCTGCTGCAACGCACCCGCGCCGCCACCGAAGCCATGCACCTGATGATGAAGCACGCCTTCGTTCTCGGCTACCGGCGCTACGAGTGGAAGTGCGACACCCTCAATGCACCGTCGCGTGCGGCGGCGCAACGTCTGGGTTTTTCATACGAAGGCATTTTCCGTCAGGCGACCGTCTACAAACAACGCAGCCGCGATACTGCGTGGTATGCCATTATCGACAACGAATGGCCGGCGATTGACGCGGCATTTACACGCTGGCTGGCGGCGGAAAATTTCGATGCGAGCGGCAAACAGCGCATGTCGCTGTCGGCATTGACGGCGCCGTTGCTCAAGCGCCATGATGATGATGCCACGATCAATCAACCTTGATTTTCGCCTCGGCAATCACCTTAGCGTATTTTGCGTGCTCCGCTTTCATAAATGCGCCAAACGCCTCGGCGCTGTTGTGATGCGCGTCGCCGCCTTGCAATGCGAGGCGTTCTTTCACGTCGGTTAACGCGAGCACGCGTTGCAGATCGGCGTTTATTTTTGCGATCACTGCGGCAGGCGTGCCCGCGGGCGCAAGGATGCCGAACCATTGCGAAGAATCAAATCCCGTGACGCCCGATTCGGCGAGCGTCGGAATGTCGGGCAGCGTCGCGGTGCGCTGCGCGGTGGTGACGACGATGCCGCGCAGCCGCCCGGATTTCAGATGCGGCGTCAAGGGGGCGACGCCGAGGATGCCCAAGGGAATTTGTCCGCCGACCAGATCGGCGGTCGCGGGCGCTGCGCCTTTGTACGGCACGTGCAACAGATCAACGCCCGCGTTGCGCCTTAACCATTCGCCGGTGAGATGCTGCGTGCTGCCGGTGCCGCTGGAGGCGAAGCCGATGCCGCCCGGCGTGCGTTTGGAAAGCGCCGCGAATTCCTTCCACGTGCGCACCGGTACGGACGCATGCACGGTGATGAGATTGGCGTAGGTCGCGGTGAGCGATATGGGCGCCAGATCGCGAAACGGATCGTACGGCATCTTCGGATACAGCGCGGCATTGAGCGAGACTTCCGCCGGCGAACACGCCAGCAGCGTGTAACCATCCTTGGGGGCGCGCACCACCACCTCTGCGCCGATCATGCCACTCGCGCCGGGGCGATTTTCAACCACCGCCTGCTGTCCCCACGCTTCGCCGAGTTTTTGCGCCACCACGCGCGTGGTGAAATCCAGCCCGCCGCCCGCCGGAAATGGCACGATGAAGCGTACCGGCTTGGCGGGAAATGTCGCAGCCGTTTGCGCACTCGCTGCGGCAGCCGTCAGCATTACACTGGCAGTCACGCCAAAAAATCGCAAATATTTGTTTTTAAACATTATTTAAATCTCCCCACCCAAGAGGACAACAACCTTACAACCCCAATGCATCTGCCGCAAGTTTGCGCAATTCGCGCTTAAGTTTGTCACGCGTGGCGCGGTATGCAGGGCGCTTGGCCACGTTGTTGATTTCAAACGGGTCTTTATCGAGATCGTATAGCTCGTCAAGCTCACCATTACGTGCGCGGTTCACCCACTTAATATATTTATGGCGGTCGGTGCGCACCGCTTTGTAGGTCATGCCCACCAGCCAGGGATACGCGTTCTCCGCCCAATACTCGATGAACACGGATTTGCGCCAGTTGGTTTTTTTGCCGGAGAACAACGGCGTGAGAGAGCGCCCCTGTATGTGCGCGCCGGGTTTGCCGCCGGCAAGTTCGATCAGTGTCGGCGCAAGATCCTGCAAAATCACCAATTGCCTGCGGCGCGCGCCGGCCTTGAGCAGCTTGGGATAACGTATCGTCAACGGTGAACGTATCCCTTCCTCATAGCCGAAGCGGCGGTCGGGACCGATGCCATGTTCGCCGAAGAAAAACCCGTTGTCACCGAGAAACAGAACCATGGTGTTATCAAGCTGGCCGGTTTGTTCCAGCGCCTGGAACAACATACCGACACCTTCGTCCACCGATGCCATCATGCAGGCACGCAGGCGGATTTCCTCTTGCGTAAACGAATGCAACGGATCGGTAATCGCCAACGATTCCGCTGATTTACGCAGCTCGACTGCCTCGGTCCACACCGGTTTATGCTTGAGAAATTCCTCCGGGCTTTGCATATTGGGCTTTTTCGGAAACACGCAGCCGCGATACAGATTTTCGTGGCGCTTCGCGACACGATAACCGTCCATGCGCACCGTGCCATCCGCCGCCTGTTCGGCGTCGGGATGCACGGCCTTGTGCGCAAACCACAATGCCCACGGCTTGTCGTGCTTCTGTTTAACGAAATCGACCGCCATGCCGTTCATGATGTCGGTGATGTAGCCGGTGTGCTGTTTATATTCACCGTGTTCGCACAGCACCGGGTCGTTGAGTTTGCCGTGGCCATCGTAAGCAACCCAATAATCGTAGCCGGGGCGCGGCTTGCCGTCGTTACCCATGTGCCACTTGCCGATGTGCGCGGTTTGGTAGCCGAGACGTTGCAATTCGAGGTGGTAGTTCGGAATGCGATGGCTCGCCGCGTCGCGCGCAACGTTGTCGATGATGCCGTGGCGGCTGGCGTACTGCCCGGTGAGTATCGACGCGCGGTTGGGTGAGCAAATCGGCGTAGTGTGAAACGCGCGCTCGAATAACGCGCCTTCATGAGCGATGCGGTCGATGTGCGGCGTTTTCATGTACGGATGCCCGCCCGCGCCAAATTCGTCGTAACGCAAATCATCGACCAGTATCAGCAGAATGTTTGGCTGCTTGCGCTTCACGATTTGCCTCCGTTAAATTTCGGGCCGACAACACCCAGCCCCACACGCAATGCTTCGGTCTCAAGCATCTCCTGCGGCAATACATTGGCGATGTTCACGTCGGGACCGAATTCGGCGACAAGAAATTTTTTCATGTCTTCCACCGCCGACAGCGTGACGTTGCTGATCCACGGGCCGGGCAGTTCGATCAGCACTTTGTCCATGTCGAGCGCGCGCCGGATGCCGTTAATGAGCTTCATCTTGGGTTTGCCATTACTGATAAGTTCGGCGGCTTCCACCAGCACCAGTTCGGCGCCGGCCTTGAAGCAGATCTCCGCCTGATGCACCAGCAGACTGGCGTCGTTTTTCATATCCTTGGAACCGACTTCGCCGAACACTGAAAGTCCGCTGTCGACCGCCAGGCGAATCTGATTAAAACGTTCCTTGTCGCTGAGCGGCACGCAGTTATCCGAGATCTCGATCACCTCAAAGCCGACGCGCTTCGCTTCCGCCATGAACGCCGGCAGCTTGCGCGCGCCGTACGTCGCATACACGTATTCCTGAAACTGGCCGCCGATGAACGCACGGATACGGTTGCGTTTGTACATCGCCAGCTTGCGCCGCAGATACGCGAGATCGTAGAGGCGCGACGTGCCGACGGCTATCTTGGCAAGATCGATATAGTCGCCGGCGAGTTCAACCGTGTCCGTCGCATAGCGCAGCGGCAAACCGAAGTCAGCCATCATTGTCAGACCGGTGAGCCGGGGCTTTTTGTGCGAGCGGTCGCGCGGCAGTTCAACGAATCCGAACGGTATGCTTTTGACAGCCATGCTCACTCCGTATTGTTTGGCAATTTATCCCAGCACCACCGGATATCCCGGCGGCGGCGAAAACCCCAAGTCGCCGCGCTTGATCACGGCCTCGCGCCCGCCGTTGAGCGCCAGCAATTCGCCCTGACGCTTCTTGGCGCGCGCATCGACTTCAGCCGGATCGCAAATAGCATACAACCGTTCCCGGCACTCGGACAAAACCTTGGCGTAGGCCGCATCCTGCGCCAAGTCCCGCAGTTCCTCCGGATCGGCCTGCAAATCAAATAGTTGCGGCGCGTAGGCCGCGTAATGCACATATTTGTATTGGCCATGGCGGATCATGAATGCGCCCGTGGTCGACCCCATGCCGTGGTACTCGGACAATACATTTCTGTCCGGCACCTCGCCTGCCGCCAGCGCAAACAACGAGTGGCCGGGATGATTATCGTACATCGACGGATGGTTCTCTCCCATACATTCCATGATAAACGGATACGTATCGACATGGTTTGCAGGCGTCGTAACCTTGCGCCCGGCCAGTATGTCGGGGCCGGCGATAATCAGCGGCACACCGGCGACTTCTTCGTACAGGGTTGATTTCCCCCACAGTCCGCGCGCACCGAGATTATCTCCGTGATCGGAGGTGTAGAGCACGCGTGTATTCGCGGCAAGACCGGTATCGTCGAGCACATTGAGCACCTTGCCGACATTGTCATCTACAAAACTCACCAAACCATAATAGGCGCGGATGGCTTTCGAGAGTTTTTCCGCATCGAAATATTTGTCGTAACTGAAGCTCTCCGCATAGTCTCGCAAGTACGGATGCCTGGGCCGCTCGTGCGGCGCATACTGTTTGGGCAGTTGCACGCATTCGGGCGAATACCGATAGTAAAACTCGGCAGGCGCCACCAGCGGAAAATGCGGACACACCAGCGACACGAACAGCACCCATGGCTTATCGGTGTGCTTGGGCGCTTCTTCACGCAGCCAGATTTGCGCGCGCGTGCAAATGTCGCGGTCGTACGACGTATACGATGTCTCGCCCGGCCCGGCCAGCCTGGCGATCTTCCACGACAGCGCACGCTCGGGCAAATCGTTGCGCACCAGGCCCATCAGATCGCCTTTGCCCTCGATAATCTGCATCGCAATCTGCACTTCGTTAAAGCCGTAATCGTCGCCTTCGTGTCCGCGAAAATGCAGCTTGCCGATGGACGCCGTGTAATGCCCCGCGTCGCGCAACCGGTGGTGCCAGCTGGGTATCGCGCCTTCATAAGCATCGGCGTTATCCCAGTAGCCGATTTGATGCACATACTTGCCCACCGCGAACGCCGCTCGCGCCGGCACGCAAACCGGACTGGTGGTGTACGCCGAGGTAAACATCGTGCCGCGCGCCGCAAGCGCATCGAGATGCGGCGTCTTGACCACGGGATGTCCGCTCGCCCCCATGATCTTGGGGTTGTGTTCATCCGACATGATAATGACTAGATTGGCAGGTTTCATTTGCGCGTAATTCTCACTGGTTTTGTAAACGTACGTCGCTTGCGCATGCTATTGCAGATCGCGCATGCACTCCAAATGTTTTTCCCAAACCTGCGGGTTGACAAAATTCACCGGTTTTTCGTCTTTCAGCAGCCGCACCACTTCCTGCGCGGAACCGATACTTAAACGCCGCATGCTCTCGTGCGTGAGACCACCGACGTGCGCGGTGAGCACCATGTTTTCCAGCCGTAAAAACGGATGATCGCGTTTGAGCGGCTGCTCGTGATAGACATCGCACACCGCGCCGCCCAGCCTGTCCTCGCGTAGCGCATCGGCAACCGCGATTTCATCCCATACCGGCCCGCGCGCGACGTTGATGATACAGGCGCCGCGCTTCATCAGCGCGATGCGCTCCAGGCTGATGAGATTGCGCGTGGCTTCAGTCAGTGGACAACACAGCGCAATGAAGTCGCTTTCACGGCACAGCGTGTTGATGTCAACACCCGTGACAAAATCCGGCAGCGCATCCAGCCGCCGTTGATTACCCAGCACGCGCATGCGAAATCCGGCATGGCAGATTTCCGCCAGCCGCCGTCCGATATTGCCCAAACCGACGATGCCGACAGTGCGTCCCCGTAGTTCGGCGCCTTGATCCGCGATCGCGCGGCTTTCGTTCCAGCCGCTGGCGCGCAGCGCATGGTTCATGCGGTGCATGCGGCGGGTAAGCAACAGCATCGCGCTGACACAGTATTCCGCCACCGCGTCGGAGTTCACACCCGGCACGTTGGCCACGGGAATCGACTTCGCGGTGGCGGCTTCCATCGGAATCATGTCGAGCCCCACCGCGTAGCGCACCACGCCGCGCAGCCGCCGCGCCACGTCAAATATATTCGCCGGCAGATAGGCGCGCACCAGCAGCGCGTCCGCATCACGCACGTAGTCGAGCAGGGTTTCATGGCGCGTATCCGGCGCGATCACCACCTCGGCTACTTCGCCGATAATTTTGATGCCTTCGGCGCCGATGGGGTTGGTCAACAGTACTTTGGGTCGTGTCATTGCCGTCTCCGAACAGGCATAATCTGGAACGCGTTTTTGTCAAAGCCCTCGCGATTGTTTATTATCCACGGTTTCCGCCATTTCTTTTCTGCGCATACTGGACTCGCCCATCGAATCCCCGTTCGCGCCCCATTTCAAGAAAGACTGTTCCGGCCATGATGATTCTTGAACACGAAGCCAAAGCACTGCTGCGCTCGGTAGGCGTGGCAGTGCCGCACGGAGTACTCATAAAACCAGGCACACGCGCACCGCGCGTGCGCGAATATCCGGTTGCGCTCAAGGCGCAGGTGCGCAGTGGCGGGCGCGGCAAGCAAGGCGGCGTGATACGCGCCAACAACGTCAGGGCATTAAAAGCCGCCGCGAAAAAACTGTTTGCCACGTCGTTCGGCGACGAAAAGCCCGACGTATTGCTCGCCGATCCGTGGCTGCCGTTTGACCGCGAGTTGTATTTGTCCGTCACCATCGATGCGGCGGCCGAAGGATACGTCGTGCTTTACTCGCCCAAGGGCGGCGTCGATATTGAAACAGGTACGCCGCCCGCGCGCTATGCGTTCGGTGCGCCGTGGAAATTCCGCACGCACGAGCTGCGCGCGGTGCTTGAAACCGTGGAAAAGGATTTTCAGTTGCGCGAGCGCGTGATTTCGCTGGCGCATCGCCTGGTGGAAACCACCGCTGCGCGCGACTGCCACACCATCGAAATCAACCCGCTGGTTCGGCTCAAGGAAGGCGAGCTGGTGGCGCTCGACGCAAAAATCGTTTACGACGACTGGGCGCACTACCGCAACGCCGACATCGCAGCACAACGCGACGGTGAACGGCGCCGCGCCGACAAGCTGCTGCGCGCAAGCCTTGAAATGGGCCACATGTACGTCAAGCTCGACGGCGACATCGGTCTCATTTCCGGCGGAGCGGGGCTGACCATGGGCGCGATGGATTTGATTCATCAACTCGGCGGCAAGCCCGCGTGTTTTCTCGACGCCAGCCCCGGCCCTACTTCCACACGCGGCTATAAGCCCGCATTCGCCCTGCTCGACGGCGATCCGGCAGTCAAGGTGATTTTGGTCAGCGTATTCGGCGGCGGCACGCACATGAACCGCGTCGCCAATGCGATGAAAGCCAACATGGCCACACGCAAAAGTAAAAAACCCGTGGTGTTTAAACTCGACGGCACTTATGTCGATCAGGTGCCCGGTATCTTCGATACCTTCGGCGCGAAAAATCACGTGAGCCTTGAGGCTGCAGTGAAAGAGGCTATCAAACTGGCGAGGGCGGCATGAGCATCCTTCTCGATCAGACCAACCGCGTGCTGGTGATGGGCGTCACCGGCAATTACGGCAAATTTTTCGTCACCGATTCGGGTGGCTATGGCACCACGGTGGTAGCCGGCGTTTCCCCCGGACGCGGCGGCGGCGACGTGGATGGCATTCCGGTGTTTGAAAGCGCACACGCCGCGTGCAACGCCACCAGCGCCGACACCGCGATGGTGTTCGTGCCGCCGCACCTGGTACGCGCCGCGGCCATCGAAGCGATTGAAGCCGGCTGCAAATTGGTGGTCGCCACCGCCGATGAAATGCCGGTGCGCGACACCATCGAAATCCGCGCCGCGGCCAAAGCCAATGGCGCGCGCTTGGTCGGCCCTAACTCGCCGGGCATCATCTCACCGGGCAAAGCCAAGATGGGCTTCATGCCTTCGTTCTGCTTTATGCGCGGGCCGATGGGTGTGATCTCGCGCAGCGGCTCGCTGTCGTATGAAGGCAGCAAGCGTTTGACGACGGCGGGCATAGGGCAAACCACGGTCATCGGCATCGGCGGCGATCCGATTAAAGGCACCACCGCCGCTGAAGCG
>CAMDDY010000223.1 GCA_945893125.1 Bordetella parapertussis | reverse complement strand
CACCAGATACCCTGCATCATCCAGGCTTTGCACAAAACGAAACGTGGTCGATTTCGGCAGCTTGATATGATCCGCGATCTCCTGCAACGTCAGACTCGTGCGCTCGCTGTTGAAGCAATCAAAGATCGCAAACGTGCGCTGCACTGCTCTCATCATTTTCGGGCTCTCATCATATTCGCTATCCTTGCCTGTCATTGCGTAGCCTGCCTGCCACGGACGCGCATTGTAACCCAAGCGCACCGCGAGTTCCATTGACCGGAACCAAGACTGATTGCTGAAACCCGCCGTTGACAACCGGCGACGCCGCACGATATATAATCTGTTCACCAAACCACTCCCGCGATGGATTTTTCAAGTCGCATCAAGAAAGGATTTAGGCATGAACGAAACCAGAACCCTGGCCAACTGGGTTGCAGGCTTGAAAATCAACGAGGTGCCGGATCAGGTGCGCGATTACGCGAAACGCTTCATCCTCGACAACCTGGGCTGCCAGATCGCGGGCGCCACGCTGCCGTGGAGTCAAACCTATTACGACGTGATGAAAGCAACGCGTAGCGGCACGCATGCCACCGTCGCCTACTTCGGCGACAAAATGTCTCCCGACGACGCGGCGTTTCTCAACAGCACCTTCAATCACGCCAACGAGACCGACGACACGCATCTAAAAAGCCCGACGCATCCGGGCGGTATCGCCGTACCCGCCGCGCTGGCGCTGGCGGAGTACGCCAAGTCAACCGGCGAAAAACTGTTGCTGGCAGTCATTGCTGCCTACGAAATCCAGATCCGCATTTCCTGGGCGTGCTCGCCGTATCTGATTTATCGCGGGCACCACCCACCCGTGGGCGTCGGCCCGTTCGGCGCGGCCTCCGCAGGCGCGGTACTGCTGGGTCTGGATAAGGAAACCACGCTCAACGCGCTGGCGATTGCCGGCAGTCACTCCGCCGGCTTGATTGAATACACTAAAACCGGCGGTTCGGTTAAGCGCATCCACAGCGCGATTCCCACCGCAGCCGGCGTACGTGCGGCGATGTTCGCCGCGGCCGGCATTACCGGGCCGCATTCCATCCTCGAAGGCGAAAAAGGCTTCTGCAAAGTGTTTGCGGTGGACTACGACCTCAATCGCCTGACCGAAGGCTTGGGCACGCTGTATCACACGCTCGATAACGCGCTAAAGCCCTATTCGTGCTGCCATCTCATCCACGCGGCATTCGATACCTTGGACAAGCTGCGCGACCGTGAACCGATTGATCCGGAGCAGGTTGAATCCGTACTTGTCTACACCAACAGCGAACAGATTTTGTCGCACATCGGCTCGATCATCGAGCCGGAAGACATCCTCGGCGCGCAGTTCAGCCTGCCGTTTTCGCTTGCCATGCGCATGCATCACAACGGACGCGGCGTGAATGGCGGCAACGGCTTCTGGGATTACCCGAAAGTGGACGTGAAAAATCCCGTGCTGGTCAACACAGCGCGCAAAGTCAAATGTCTGGTGCCGACCAATGCCGAGTGGAAAGCCGTGGATAAGGGCGCCGGCATCGAAGTGATCATGAAAGACGGCCGCCGCCTGAAAGAGATCGTCGCGTTCTCCAAAGGGTTGCCGGAAAACCCCATGTCCGTGGCCGAGGTCGAAGAGAAATTCCACTCGCTCGTCGATCCGATTTTGCCGAAGGGCCGTCCGCAGCAGATTATCGATGTCGTCAGCCGAATTGAAACGGTTAAAAATATCAATGACCTGGTAGAACTACTCGTAGTCCCCGCCGACAAGCGGTTTGCGCCTATCGCGGGCTGGAAACAACGTTAGCACTCAAGTGAGAAGCTGCATGAGCAGAACCCCGATGGCCATGGCATGCGCGCTGGCGTTACTGTCACCGCACGCCGTGGCGCAACCCGCCTACCCCGCGAAATCGGTGCGCATTATCGTGCCATTTTCTCCCGGGGGCGGTACGGATGCGTTTTCACGAACCATCGGCGCCAAGCTCACGCAATCGTGGGGGCAGCAAGTTATTGTGGAAAACCGTCCCGGTGCGCAAGGCAACATCGGCACGGCGGCCGGCGCAAAGGCCGCTGCCGATGGATACACTTTGACGCTCGCTTACGTCGGCACGCTTTCCATTAATCCGCATCTCTACAAAAACGCCGGCTTTGATCCGCTCAAGGAATTTGCCGCAGTCAGTCGCGGCACGCTTGAGGCTTGGGTGATGGTGGTGCATCCCTCGCTACCGGTACACTCGGTCAAGCAACTGGCCGCACTCGCCAAACAACGGCCCGGTCAACTGACATTTGCGTCCTCGGCATCGGGCACGCAACTGGTGGGCGAACTGTTCAAGCAAGCGACCGGCACGCAGATTGAACATATTCCGTACAAGGGTGCGGGCCCGGCTGTGATCGACTTGCTCGCCGGCAATGTACACATAATGTATTCAAACCCGACCGCCGCCGTGCCCCATGTGAAGACCGGCAAGTTGCGCGGGCTTGCCGTCACCGGCCGCAAGCGGCTGGAAGCGCTGCCTGATTTAGTCACCGGCGTTGAAGCCGGATATCCGCAGCTTGATGTGCTGGGCTGGTACGGTATCGTCGTGCCCACGGGCACGCCGCAAGCCATCATTACAAAGCTAAACACCGATATCGTTGCCGCCCTCAATGCGCCTGACGTGCGTGAGCGCATGAAGGCCATCGGTCAGGAATTATCCCCCAGCACGCCGGAACAATTCCACGAACAAATCCGCACCGACTACGTGCTGTGGGGCAAGGTCGTTCGTGAATCCGGCGTGAAAGCGGATTAAATCCTGCGCCTGCAATCGGAACACCCGCGATGAGTGACCCCGCAGTGACACCGCCATTAAGCGGCATGCTCGTGGTCGAGCATGGCGAGCGGCTGGGCGCATCCGTATGCGGCACGCTGCTGGCGCAACTCGGCGCCGACGTGGTGTTGGTCGAACGCCCCGGCGCACCCGACCACCACAAGTGGAGCAGCCGCGCCGCCAACGCCGCTGGAAAACGCAGCGTAGTCATCGATGCCAGTGATGCCAGTGATGCCACTGACCGTGCCTTGCTCGATGATCTGCTGCGCGCCGCCGACGTGATTGTGCTATCCAGCGATCTACCGGCACACGACGGCGCGCACCACCCCGCAACAACGCCGCAACAGATCGTTTGCGACATCACGGCGTTTGGCAAAACTGGCCCGCTGTCCGGCAAGCCGTACTCCGATGCCCTGGTGCAGGCCATCGCGGGGCTTGCCGATACTACCGGCGATCCCGATGGCGCGCCTTGCCTCGTCGGCTTGCCATTCTGCGAAGTGTCGGCGGGCATTTACGCCGCCACCGCCACGCTGATCGCGCACCGTGTGCGACGCACGCGCGGCGTCGGACAAGCCATCGATATCGCGCTCTATGATTGTGCGGTGGGCGCGCTCGCCACGTTTCTGCCGTTTCACGCGATCGGCAAAGCGGTGACCCGCTCCGGTAACCGTCACTCCCTTGCCGCGCCATGGAATGCCTATCGCGCGTCGGACGGCTGGGTGTTGATCTGCACCGCCACCGACGAACAGTGGCGCCGGCTATGCACGCTCATACAACAACCCGGCCTCGCGCAACGTGTAGGCTTTGTCACCAACGCCGAGCGCATCACCCGGCGCGGTGAAGTGGATGAGATTCTCCACCGCTGGACCGCCACGCTCACCGTGGCGCAATGTATAGAACAACTCTCCGCCAGCGATATCGCCTGCGGCCCCATCCATACACTGGCGCAGTTGGCGACGGAATCGAATCTGCTGCACCGGAACATGATCCGGCGCGTCGTCGATTCAGACAGCGCCCGCGAGATCAGTCTGCCCGGCAGTCCGCTGGCGGCATCGTTGCCGACAGCGATTGCGCATTTCCGCATCCCCCAACCCGGCGAACATCGCGCCTGGCTGCAAGCCCTGATCGCTAATCAAAAACGCACGGCTGCTGTCCGCACAGATACGAATTCGGCACTGCCGCTCGCGGGCCTGCGCGTGCTCGAAATCGGCCAGTACACGACCGCGCCGCTGGTGGGGCGCCAGTTGGGCGCGCTCGGCGCGGAGGTGTTCAAGATTGAGCCGCCGGGCGGCGAAGGTTCGCGCGGCTGGCCGCCGACGCAGGGCAATCAGGGCTATTTCTTCGCCTTCAGTAACAGCGACAAAAAAAGCCTCGAGATGGATTTGCGCAACGCGGATCATCGTGAATCTTTTATTGCGCTGCTGAAAACAGCGGACGTTCTCGTCGAAAACCTCAAGCCGGGCGCGCTCGCGCGGCTGGGATTCGGCACCAAGGAACTCACCGCCATCAATCCGCGGTTGATCTACTGCGGCATCTCCGGATTCGGCGCGTCCTCATCCTATCCCGGCCGCCCCGCGTTCGACACCGTGGTGCAAGCCATGTCCGGGTTTATGGACCTCACGCGCGCCGACGGCATCCCCATGAAGGCCGGCATCTCGGCTGCCGACATCACCGGCGGCGGATTCGGGCTGCTCGCGATACTGGCGGCGCTGGAATTGCGCGATCAAACCGGCCACGGCCAAATGCTCGACATCTCCATGCAGGACGCGGCCGTTTCAGCGACAGCAAGTTTGTGGCACGGCAAGCCGCGCGCTGAACAGATTTTTTTCGTGCGTTGTGCTGACAGCTATGCGTGCGTTGAAACCGTGGAGCCGCTGGTAGACACCGTGCTCGACCGGCTGAACCTGACGTCTTCCGCCGTGGCGCAAATGACGCGAGAAGCATTCGTCACCCTGGCCAACAACGCCGGCATCGCCGCCGTGGCCGTACACAGCGTGTCCGAAGTCGCCCGCAGCGAACAAACCGCCGCACGCCATTTGATACTCGAAAAAGTGGGCAAAGATGGCCGCAAATGGCCGCTGCTCAATTCCCCCATGCGACTTAGCCTGACGCCGCCGCAAGTCTGCCGGCCCATCGGTGATCTGGGCGAAGCCAATGGGGAGCTACCTCGGGGGAATCGCTGATGGCTCCGTCACGCCACGTTGCACTCGCATCCATCGGCGCTTTGCTGACGCTGGCGGTCAATCCGACTTTCGCCCAAAGCTATCCCATCAAACCCATCCGCATCGTCACTTCATCCGCAGGCGGCGGCACGGATTTCCTGTCGCGGGTGCTCGCCAACGGCATATCCGGCAGCTTGGGGCAACAGATCATCGTGGACAACCGTTCTCCCGCGCTCACTGGCATCGTAGTCGCGCAGGCGCCGCCTGACGGCTACACGCTCTCGCTTAACGGCACCAGCTTCTGGCTTGCGCCCTTGCTGCAAACCCGGCCCACCTACAACGCCGTGACCGACTTTGCGCCGATTACCTTGATGACCACGTCGCCGAGCTTGATCGTGGTGCATGCGTCATTGCCCACCCGCTCCGTCAAGGAACTCATCGCGCTGGCCAAGGCGCGACCCGGCGAATTGAACTACGGCTCCAGCACGCTGGGCGCGCCAACACATCTCGCCGCGGAACTGTTCAAGTCCATGGCCGGCGTGGATATCGCGCGCGTTTCGTACAAGGGAAACGGCCCCGCGCTGTTGGCACTGATCGCCGGCGAAGTGCAATTGATGTTTACCGCCGCCGGTTCCGCCACCGCCCACATCGACTCAGGCCGATTGCGCGCCCTGGCGGTTGCCAGCGCCAAGCCGACCGCGCTTGCACCGGGATTGCCGACGGTTGCCGAAATCGTGCCGGGTTATGTCGTGGCATCGACCTACGGCCTGCTGGCGCCGGCCAAAACACCGGCCGCGATTATTCAGCGCTTGAACCAGGAAGTTTTACGCTTCATCAATACGCCGAGCGTGAAAGAACAGTTGTTCAAAACCGGCATCGAGGTTGTCGGCTCCACACCCGAACAATTTGCGGCGACGATTGAGACGGACTTGCGCGTGTGGGGGAAGTTGATCAAAGCTATTGGGGTGAAAACGGATTAGCGAGATATTCCCTAAGCTAGACAATGATTTCGGTTCTCACAGTCTCCCTCACCCTCGATCCCTCTCCCGGGGGGAGAGGGAAGAGACCTCCCTTCTCCCTCCGGGAGAAGGGCCGGGGATGAGGGAGGACTTGTCGTGAGAGACGACACCTTCAATAGATTCCAAACCAGCGAAAATTTACAATAACTTATTGTTTATAAACAACTTTTTACGGAACCCATCATGAACGAAAGCCGCATCCTCGCCAAATTCGTCAGCGATCTGAAATACGAGCATCTGCCACCACCAGTCGTCGCGCGCGCGAAGGCGCTGATACTCGATCAGGTCGGCATCATGATGGCCTGCGCGACACTGCCGTGGAGCAAAGTGATTTACGACTACGTGCGCGATTGGGGCGATTGCAAAGCCGAGGCGACCGTTGCGCACTACGGCTACAAAACCAAAGTCGAGAACGCCGTGTTTGCCAACAGCAGCTTCGGCCACGGCTTTGAGATTGACGACCATTACCTGCCCGGCGAATCACACCCCGGCTGCATTTCGGTTCCCTCGGCGCTGGCCATTGGCGAACGCGAGCATGCCAGCGGCAAAGACCTGATCGTCGCCGTGGTCGCGGCTTATGAAGTGATGGGCCGCATCAACCGCGCCATCACGCCCTCGTGTTCCAACCGCGGGTTTCACGCGCACACCTCCATTTCCGGCCCGTTCGGCGCGGCGGCGGCCGCCGGAAAAATTCTCGGCTTTGACCCCGAGTTGATGGTCAACGCCTTGTCCATCGCGGGCAGCCATTCATCGGGCACCAAGGAATACGATCAAAACGGTGGTAGCATCAAGCGCATGCACGCCGGCATGGCCGCGCACGGCGGCATGCGCTCCGCGCTGATCGCGCAAAAAGGCATCACCGGCCCCGCCACCATCCTCGAAGGCAAGCACGGCTTTTTCCAAGCGTTTGCCGACGAATACAAGGTGAACGAAATCACCGACGGCCTGGGCACGGATTTCAAGGTCGTGATGGGCCAGGGCTTCAAATATTACTGCTCGTGCGGCGCCATGCATTCCGGGCTGGACGCGCTGCGCATCCTGATGGCGGCGCACGACGACATCCGCGAAAACAACATCGCGGAAATTGTCATGGGCACCAACAGCAATTCACGCTACCACGTCGACGCCAAGGTGACTGATATCACCAGCGCGCAATTCAGCGCGCCGTTCAGCCTGGCCATGACGCTGATTACCGGCACCAACGGATTCAAGGACTACTCCGAAGAAAATCTGCACAACCCCAGAATCCTCAACCTGTCGCGCAAAGTCAAAATGGAAATCGACGACGAGATGGAACGCGAAGCCGCCAAGCGCGGCTGCCGCCTCACCGTCAAACTCAATAACGGCAAGACCTATGTGCAGAAGGTCGAATACTGCAAAGGCCTGGCGGAAAACCCGCTCACGCGCGACGAGTTCGACGGAAAATTCCGCGAGTTGGCGTCAGTCGTCGCGGACAAGGACACCACCGAAGAAATTCTGAAAACGGTTTATGTGCTGGATGAAGTCAAGGATGTATCGGCGTTGGTTTCGTTGATGTCGTGAGGTGGAAAGTTTAGGGGTGATCTGACATCTGCTGAGAGATCGCATTCCCAGCAACGGTGATGTCACGACCGGATTAACCGCCCTTCCTTCGATGTTATGAAGGACAGCTATCGGAGGCAGTGCGGCCCCTCGCCTGCTCTCCGTGATCTTCCGCTCCTCGGCCTGAGCCGCCGTTGGGCGTTGGTGACTTGAGGGGCTGCTGTGCTTCGCATTGCCGACGTTCGATCATGTGCCGCCAAAAACCTGGTCCGACCAGTCTGAGCGACTGCTTAGCGAAAACGGCAACTTCCGTTATCGACCCTTATGCATAGATCTCAATTATGCATAGTTGTGGTAAAAAAAGGATGTCAGCCCCTATGGCGTCGTGCGTCAGGAGCCGGCGCATTCTTTGCATAATTTCAGCGTCTGCAGTAACAGCATAAGCGAGTTCGGGGCGCGCACCATCGCATCGGGGGACAAGTGTATCCGGGCACGAGTGGACCTTCTGCGGCGTCGATGAATTGAATGCGCGATGTGTGGCCGTGAGTAGAGAGCGTCGGACGTAACCCTGTAGTGCACTCCCCAAACAGGACCACCACTGGACTCCGCAGCCAAAATTATGTCTAGAAGTTCGCTCGACATTTCCGCCCGGTGTCTGGGGAAAGCAGATCGCGATTGATCGACCTATGCATAATTGAGATCTATGCATAAGGGTCGTTATGCAAAGCTTTGCATAACGACCCTTATGCATAGATCTCAATTATGCA